>JBDTYW010000029.1:0-11631 GCA_040005445.1 Candidatus Eiseniibacteriota bacterium | reverse complement strand
GGCAAGTCGAGCGACCCGAACGCCGCGAAGATCGTCGAGGAGGGCGGCGGCGACGCCACCGAGCCGCCGCTGTCCGAGGGCTACCTGTTCTGGAACCGGCCACACAAGCTCACAATGAACGCCGACTTCCGCGTCAGTCGCTCGGGCGACCGGCCGAAGGTGCTCGGTCTGCTGGTGCCGCACGGATTCGGGTTCAACGTGTTCGGGACGATCCAGTCCGGCAAGGGGTACACGCCGCAGGACATCAACGGGAATGCGACCGGCCGCGTGTACTCCAAGAACGGACCGATCGAGGCGGTGTTCAACGCCCGCATCAACCAGGAGGTCAGCGTCGGTGGGAGCCGCAAGCTCAACTTCTACCTGGTGGGCGAGAACATCCTCGACTGGACCGTCGTCAGGCGGGTCGATCCGTCGACCGGCAAGGCGCCGAAGGCGGGGGCGGGGCAGTACGTCAACCCGACCCAGTTCGAAATCAACTCGGTGCTCACGAACCCGGCGTATTACGGCCAGCCGCTGCGCCTGCGCCTGGGGGTCGACTATGACTTCTGATCGCGTTCGACCGATCCGCCTCGCCGGGCTCGCCGGCCTGGCCCTGGTGCTCGCCATGGGCGCCAGTACGGGCGCCTCCGCGCAGGGCGTCGGCAGCCAGCGCGTCGGGACGTCCGGCGGCAATTTCCTCAAGATCGGCATCGGCGCGCGCGCGGTCGGCATGGGCGAGGCGTTCGTCGCCGTGGCGAACGATCCCTCGGCGATCTACTGGAACGCCGCCGGCGTGGCCTCGCTGATCCGCCCCGAGCTGGCGGTGAGCCATGTCGAGTGGCCCGCGGACATCGGCTACGAGCACATCGTCTACATCATGCCCAGCCGCAAGCTCGGCGGATCGGTGGGAGTCCAGTTCGGACTGTTGCACACCGATATCATGCAGACCACCGAGGAGCAGCCGTTCGGCAATGGCCAGACGCTCACGTACTCGAACTGGGACGCGGGCGTGACCTACGGGCGCCGCCTGACCGATCGCCTGCTGATCGGCGTCGGAGGCAAGATCGTGCACGAGGATTTCGGCACCGACGTCGGCGGCCCGGCTGTCAACACCTGGCTGGTCGACATTGGCTCGATCTACTACCTGGGCATCTCGAGCGTGCGCATCGGCATGGCCCTGTCGCACTTCGGCCCGGACTTCCAGCCGACCGGAAAGTTCACCTCGGCCACCGGCGAGACGCGCGCCTACGACAACTTCAGCCCGCCGACCACATTCCGCTTCGGCGTCGCGTGGGAGCCGATCGAGCGGGAGACCCAGCGCTTGACGACCTCGATCGAGTTTGACCAGCCCTCGGACAACCAGCTCGTCGCCAAGGGCGGACTCGAGTATGAGATCGACCGGCGCTTCGCCGTGCGCACGGGCTACAACGTCAACGCCGACGAGCTCAAGCTCTCGGCCGGCGCGGGCTTCTATCCGACGTTCGGGACCACGCGCGGCACGCTCGACTACGCCTACACCGGCGGCGGGGCGCTCGGTGCCATCCATCGCATCACGCTCGGGGTGCGCTTCTAGTGCGCGCGCCCGGCATGATCGCGCTCGCGCTCGCCGCGGGCATCGCGCTCGGCCTGGCCGGCTGCGGGAACAAGTTCTCGTTGCCGACCGAGACCCCGGGCGGGGTGATTCCGGAGAAGGGCAGCTACGCCTATACCGGGAGCCTGCGCGGGCTGACGCGCATCACCGACGTGCTGCTCACGCGCGGCACCGGCAGCACGCTCTACGTCGTCTACGACTCGTCGAACGTGCGCGCGTACCCGCGCTTCTTCCGCGGCGACGGCACGACGCCTCCGCTCTCCTACGCGTTCGCCGGGCTGCTCAAGCCGATCCGCATCTGCCAGGGCCCCGCGAGGCTGTTCGTGCTCGAGGCCGGAGACACCACGCTCGCCGCCACCGACACGTCGAAGGCCCCCGGGTTCCTGGCCTACGGGTTGACCGGCGGAGTGCCGACCTTCGTGCTGCGGGACACGTCGCTCGCCTCGGTCAGCGGCATCGCCTCCGACCCCGCGGGCAACGTCTACATCGCCGGCATCGGCAAGGAATTCATTCGCGACGACCCGCAGGATTCGAGGCGGCGCACGTACAAGTACGTGAGTCGCGTGTACCGCTATCTCGCCGCGTCGGGCTTCTCGCGCGACACGCAGTTCTTCGTGGGCGACGGGCAGGGCGTGGGGACGGTGTTCAACCCCGGCGACTGCTTCGTCGATCCGCTGCTGGGGGACGGCTACCTCTACGTCGCCGACAGCGGCAAGGACGTCGTCCAGCGGCTCCAGATCCAGAACAACGCGGGCAACCCGCTGCCGGCGATCTCGCTCGACGGCGGCCAGTCCGGCCAGACCTTCCTCGGCCCGGCCGACTTCGTGGCCGATGCCGCGGGTTTCATGTACGTCGTCGACCCCGGGCACAGCCGCGTGTTGCGCTACGACGGCTCGGGCATCTACGTGCAGCGCGTGGACATCGAGCTCGACCTCGACGCCGACTCGCTCCACGTGCCGGTCGCCGCCTCGTGTGACGACTCGCTGGTCTATGTGGCCGATTACGCGACCGGCAAGGTCGCCTCCTACAAGCGAAGGAAGTGACGTGAGCCTCGCACCTCGCACCGGCACCCCGGATCGCACCGGACGCCTCGCCGCACTCGCCGGCGCGGCGGCCCTGGTCGCCGTGTTCGCGGCCGCGCCCGCCCGCTCCGCCGGGACCGCCGATGCCGTCAGTCACGATCCGCCGCCGGGAACGCGGACGGAGTCGAGCACGCCGGCCCGGACGAACGCCGGGGCGCCGGCGTTCAAAGTGAAGATCACGAACAACAACCTGATCGGCGTCACGGTCACGAACTACGGGTTCTACGGCAATAATTTCGTCTCGCGCTCGCCGTCGTTCGAATACCCGCTGGGCGCGGGATTCGAGCACATGGTGCGCGGCGGCCTGTGGATCGGCGGCATCACCGACTACAACGACGCCATGCCGCATGCGACGCTCGTCACCACCGGGGCGGTCGACGGCACGCAGGGCACCGCGAGCGCCTCCGCCACCGAGTTCACGCCGGGGGGGAACACGATCGTCGAGCGCTCGCGCCTGGAGAACAACAAGTTCTTCAGCCTGCAGGCGGTCTCCGAGCAGGACTTCGTGATGGACTACAACGATTTCCCGGCGAAACCGACAGTGACCGGCGGGCAGGACCATTTCCCGCTCGGCGTCTCCGTGCATCAGGAGACCTACAACTGGTCGTTCTCGCGCTTCAAGAATTTCGTGGCGCTTCACCTGCAGATCAAGAATGCAGGGCGCACGCTCGACAGCCTCTACGTCGGGCTCTATACCGAGCTCGCCTCGGGCAACAAGAACGGCTACAGCTCGTGGCCGCCCAGTTCCTCCGGTGGCGGCACGCTCGGCGGGTGGTTCAGCAAGAAGCTGCTGAAGTACGACGTGCCCTCGCGCGTGCTCGGCGAGCACTATTGCGCGAGCTTTGGCAGCGGCGAGTCCTCGTGCATGTTCGAGATCGTTCCGCCCTGGGTGGGCATCCAGTTGCTGGGCGTGCGTCCCGACACGGTTGCGAACAAGCGCGTGACGTCGTTCATCGCGAACTACGCCCCGGGGGACACGACGCGGGACGAGGACCGGGAGCGCTACGCGCTGATGTCGACCGGCCGGATCACGCCGGCGGACAGCCTGCTGCCCGGGTTCGCCGCCGAGGGCCGGGCGAACGACCCGACGAACTTCCTGGCGGTCGGGCCGTTCAACCAGCTCGCGCCCGACTCGATGATCACCGTGGACTTCGCATTCGTGGGCGGCGACTCCTACGCGGACCTGCTCGAGAACGCGAAGTTCGCGCAGCTCGCCTTCAACTTCGACTACGTGATTCCCACGCCGCCGCCATCGCCCCGCCTGACCGTCGTGCCGGCCGACGGCGCGCTCGACCTGTACTGGGACTCGAGTCCCGAGCAGACCGTGGACCGCACCAGCCCGGCGCCGGGGGGGAAGGACTTCGAGGGCTATCGCGTCTATCTCGGGCGGACCGCGGGCATGCTCACGCAGGTCGCACAGTTCGACGAGCCGGACACCGCCGGGTTCAACACCGGGTTTTCGGCGATCGCCCTGCCGGACTCGCAATTCGTCAACGGCATCTGGTGCCACTACAAGTACCGGATCAGCGGCCTCAAGACCGGCTTCCGCTACTTCGTCTCCGTGACCTCGTTCGACACGGGCGACCAGCAGATCGAGTCGCTCGAATCGGGCCTGACCCAGAACCAGCTGCTGACCGTGCCCGCGCCCTCTACCGCCGAGGCCGCCGGCCGCAACGTGACCGTGTTCCCGAACCCGTACCGCGCCGAGGCGGCGTGGGACGCCGGGCGCCTGGTGCGCGATCATTACCTGTGGTTCGCGAACCTGCCGCGGCGCTGCAAGATCCAGATCTTTTCGCTCGCCGGTGACCAGGTGAAGGCGTACGACTTCGACGGAGACACCTACCGGGGCCAGGGCACGCGCGGCCTCTACAACTCTGCGACCGAGATCGGCGTGTCTGCGCCGGAGCTCTCGGGCACCGTGTTCGCTTGGAACCTGATCAGCGATCGCGGCCAGGCGGTGGCGTCGGGGCTGTACCTGTACTCGGTGAAGGATTCCGAGACCGGGAAGGTCCAGCGCGGCAAGTTCCTGGTGGTCAAGTCCGACAAGGAGACGTTCGAATGATCCGCCCGCGCGTTCTCCTGCTCGCGCTCGCTGGCGCGCTCGCGGCCGCCGCCCTGCTCGCCGCCGGCTGCGGCGTCAAGGGCACGCTCGGCCCGAACCTTCCCCCCGAGACCGTGGTCTTCGTCGAGGGGCCGGTCGACACGGTGAATCACGTGGTCACGCTGCGCTGGTTCGGCTCCGATCCCGACGGTGAGGTCGTGCGCTACGACTTCCGCTTGGTCTACCCGGCGGGGCAGGGCCCGGCCGGCTACGATTCGAGCGCGTGGTCCTCGACCACGCGCACCGATTCGACGTTCGCGATCTACTCACCGAGCGGTTATGCCATGCCCACCTTCGTCGTGCGCGCGGTCGACAACGACGGCGAGCCGGACCCGACGCCCGCGCGCGAGACCTTCCAGTTCAGCAATGCGCCGCCGCTGGTGCGCCTGGCGGGCAACCCGGTCCTGCCGCCGAGCACGCTGCCGGTGGTCACGATCCAGTGGACCGCGAGCGATCCGGACGGCAACATCAACCAGGCGCACTTCCTGGTATGGCTCGACGGCAACGAGGCCGGGGGCACGCTGGTTCCCTACGTGACGTCGTTCACGCTCACGCCCAGCGCGTTCAGCGACGGGGCTGGCGGATACGTGTCGGGCGCACACACCGTGCACATCCGCTGCATCGACGACGGCGGGGCGGTCAGCCTCCCGGATTCGTTCACCTGGAATGTGATTCCCCCGACCGGCGACGTGCTGCTGATCGATGACGACCCGGCGTCCCTTTCCGCCGCCGTCGATCCCATGTACACGAATGCCTTCGACCGTCAGCTCGGGGCCGGCAACTACACGAAGATCAACTTGGAGCTGAACAACCCGTTCCGCTCGGTCGCGGACCTGACGTACTCGTTCGGGCTCTTCCGCTCGGTCTTCTGGTACCAGGAGAACAACACCGTGCGTTCCGGCGCGCTCGCGCTCTCCCAACCCGCGATCCAGTCGCTGCTCGCCGGCGGGGGTAATTTCTACGTCTCGAGCCAGACCTTGGTCGGCACGAACGGCGCGCTCACCTCGAAGACATTCCTGAACGACGTGATCGGCGCGGACTCGGTGCGCTTCAACCTGACGAGCCAGAACACGAACTTTGCGATCGGCAATGTGCAGGTCCTCACGGCGGGGCCGGGCACGCCCTACGATTCGCTGCGCTCGGTCGCGATCTCGCCGGCAGTCGAGGCGCTGATCCTCAAGAATTCGAACGACGCGGCGTTTCTCGCCCGCCCGATCATCCTCGACTCGAGCCAGACTGAGTCCTGGGTCGTCGGCGTCGACCGTGTTCCGGCCGGCGGCAGCGGGAGGGTCGTCGCGCTGATGTTCCCTCTGCGATTCCTGGGCGGCACGCCCACCGGGGCCCCGTCGCCGGCGCCGGACGCCAATTACGGCGAGCGCACCCTGCGCCAGATTTTGGCCCGATTCGGCCACGGAATTTCGCCCTAGGGGGCCGGGCGCCCGGGCACTCCGATCCTGAAACCCCTTGACTTTCATAGGGTTTTGCCGTAACTTCACTTCGATTTCCGGTTTGGATCGATCTCGCATTCCCGACGACGGATCTGCCGTCTGGAACCGCGGCCCTGGCCGCAATCATTCCCCCGGCGAACCCTGCTCGCATTTTCCTGGAGGTTGCCCGATGTTTCGATCGTTTCTAAGGGGCCTGGCGCTCGCGGCTCCCGCCGCGTGCCTGCTCGCCCTCCTCGCGACGCCCTCGTCCGCCGTCCAGCGGACAGTCACGATCTACCAGATCCAGGATTCGACCTCGGTTGGACACGTGGTGGAAGGCAGCACCGACACCGTGACCACGACCGGGATCATCACCGGCGCCGACACGCGTCCGACCGGCTTTGGCTTCTACATTCAGGATGCGGCCGGCGGGTTCTATTCGGGCGTCCAGGTGTTCACCGGTGGAGCGAACGTGTTCGCCGACTCGGGCTACGCCCGCGGGGATATCATCACCGCCACCGGCCGCGTCATCGAGTTCCAGGGCGGCACGGAAATCGCCTCCCGCACGGGCAGCGCGTTCGGAATCGTGCCAACCACGACCAAGATCGGTACTGCCGGCATCCCGGCTCCCCTGGCCGCCACGTTCTCGCAGGTCAATGAGCTCTCGGCCTACGCGGTCGGGGAGAAGTACGAGGGCGTGCTGGTCTCGCTCACGGGCAACGCCCGTACGGCGCGCGTCCCCATCTACAACAGCGGCACGTCGGCCGCGTTCCCGGCCGGCCAGTACCTGACGGTCGACGCTTCGCTGGCCCCGGGTGCCGCGCTGGACTCCGTCCGCATCGACGGCCAGACGCTCGCGAACCCCGGCGTGAATTCGCCGAATCTTGGCGTCGTCGTGAGCTCGGTCAAGGGCATCGCGAACCAGTCGACCCGCGGTTACTTCATCCAGTTGCGGGACGGTGCCGACATCGTGCAGCCCTCCCCGCCCGCGCTGCTGAACGCCTGGGCGACGAGCAACACCAAGATCCGCCTCCAGTTCGACCGCGCGCTCGACCCGACGACGGCGAACAACGCGGCGAACTATTCGCGCACCACGCTGAAGGCGATTGATTCCGCCGCGATCGTCAGCGGCCAGAACGTGGACCTGACCACGACGACGGATCCCCAGGTTCCAACCGAGGCCGAGGGCGTCACCGCCTCCGGCGTGAAGTCCTCGCTTGGCGTCGTGATGGCCTCGGCCTCGACGCAGACGTTCCGCGCGGGCATCTCGCCGATCACTGCCGTGCAGACCAACTACCCGGTGGGGCCGAACCACCCGGTGGCGAGCGATTCGTCGCAGTTCACGTTCGAGCAGGTCACGGTCCGCGGCCAGATCACGGCGCGGGACGGCTCCCTCTATTACATCCAGAACGGCTCGAGCTCGAACCCTTCGTCGGGGATGCTGGTCTTCGCCCCGATCGACGCCATGGTTCGCGGCGATGACGTGACGATCTCGGGCACGATCACCGAGTTCGGCTCGGCTTCGCAGGTGACCGAGTATTCCGGCCTTGATTATCAGTTCCTCAACGCCTCGGGCACGGTGCTGCCGGCCCCGGTCGTGGTCACCCCGGGCGCGATCGGCCCCCTCACCGGCGTCAAGCCGTTCCCGGGCGAGCGCTACGAGGGCATGCTGGTCGAGCTCCAGAACGCGAAGGTCGTGCAGGACTCGCTGCCGAACGGCCAGTTCCTGATGCAGGGCCTGGGCGGGGCCGGTGACACGGTCCGCGTCGACGACACCATGTTCCGTCACCAGTACCTGTACTCGCGCGGCGACAACTACATGACGGTCGTGCCCTTCCTGCGCGGCACGGTCAATGACGCCTTCGGCCAGTTCACGGTGAACCCGCGCGACTCGGCGGACATCTCCGACCAGCTCGTCGGCGTCGAACCGGGGACGAGCGCGCTCGGTTTCCGGCTCAACTCGATCGCGCCCACGCCGGTCTCGTTTGCGAACGGCAACAAGGCGGTGCTGCGCTTCAACCTGCCGACGGCAGGCAAGGTCACGGCGCGCGTCTACGACATCACCGGTCGCCTGGTCGCGGAGCCGGCGAGCGACCTCCAGATGGCGGCGGGACCGCAGACCCTGGCGATCGACGGACGCAGCCTCTCGGGGAACCGCTTCAGCAGCGGTATCTTCTTTGTCCAGTTGAAGTTCGGGAATGTGGTTGCAACCGGGAAACTCGTGGTGGCAGAATAAGCGAGGTTTCGGAACGAGCGGCCTGAGCCGATTGGCCGCCATGTCCCAAAGGACCGGGCGACTCTACCGTCTGCAGGGTTTCGGGGTGGTCACTCCGCAGGCTACCCCCTCTGCCGGTCGCCCGGTTTCCTTTTGCCCTCGCGGGGCGTTGCCCCGCGCTTCTGGTCCCGCCCTCTAAGTCGAATTCCGGACCCGCGTGCCTCGCGCACGCGGGTCCCATTCGTATCCTTCACGAACCGTCTCCCGACGGAGGAGTGTCATGCGCCACGCGCCCTTGCTCTTGATCCCTGCGTTTCTCCTGGCCGCGGCGGCGACCTCCTTCGCGGTCCCGATCGGCGACCTGCACGTCAACACGTCGAGCGGCGTCCAGAACGTTCCCTACCAGGTCGGCACGACCGTGACCGTGACCGGCGTCGTGACCACGCCCGACAGCATCTTCTCGGACGCGAATAACGAGGTCCAGGTCCAGGACTCGACGGGTGCAGTCACGGTCTTCCGCTCGGGCGGGCTCTCCACGTATCACTACAACCTCGGGGACAGCGTGACCGTCACCGGACAGATCGCGCAGTTCAACGGGCTGACCGAGATCTCGAACGCCTCGATCGTGACGCTCCACTCGACCGGCAACTACGGCCTGGTCGTCCCGGTCGTGCGCACTTGCCGGCAGGTGCGCGACTCGACGTTCAATCTCAGTAACTTCCGCGAGGATCTCGAGAGCAGCCTGATCACGATCAACAACGTGACTGTGAACGGCGGCACCTGGCCGGCCGTTTGCGCCGGTGCGAACACGACCGTGACCATCATCGACGCCTCGGGCGTGACCATCAACCTGTTCATCGACAAGGACGGGCCGGTGTGCGGTTCGTCGAACCCGAGCGGGCCGTTCAACGTCACCGGCGTCCTGAGCCAGTTCAAGTCGGCGGCGCCGTACACCAGCGGCTACGAGATTCGCCCGCGCTTCGCGTCGGACATCGTGCCGCTGACCCCCGGCCCGAACTTCGTCGGCATCCCGACCGCGGTCAATGTCGACTCGGTCTCGGCCGACATCACGTGGGGCACGGACGTCAACAGCTCGAGCATCGTCGAGTACGGCCTGACCACCGGCTATGGCACGACGCTCGGCGATTCCACGCAGGTGACCGCGCACCTGATCCATCTCGCGGGCCTGACTCCGAACAAGCTCTATCACTTCCGGGTCACGTCCCTGAACGGGCTGGGCAGCCGCCAGAGCGCGGACTACACGTTCGCCACGCCGTCGAACCTGCCGGGGCAGATCAACTTCTTCTTCAACAAGTCGATCGACGCCGCGCTCGCGAATCCCGATACCGCCCAGGGCAACGTCGACCTGCAGGCCCGCGCGATCGCTTTCATCAACCGCGCAACCTATTCAATCGACCTCGCAGCCTACTCGTTCAACTCGCCGCCGTTCACGGATGCGCTGATCGCGAGGTGGAACGCGGGCATCAAGGTGCGCTACATCATCGATGCCGGCAACACGCAGACCGAGGCGAACCGCCTGCGCAACGCGGGCATTCCGGTGATCACGAGCACGTACGGCGGCAGCCACTCGCAGGGGATCATGCACAACAAGTTCTGCGTCGTGGACGGCCGGGACGGTACAGCCTCGAACGACTGGCTGTGGACGGGCTCGACGAACTTCACGACCACGCAGTTCCTGACCGACTCCAACAACAGCGTCGAGATCCAGGACTTCGGGATCGCGCAGTGCTACCTGGAGGAGTTCAACGAGATGTGGGGCTCGGATACGGACACGCCGAACGCGGCCGTATCGAAGATGGGCAACCGCAAGGTCGACAACACGCCCCACTTCTTCCACGTCAACGGCATCCCGATCGAGGTCTACTTCGCACCCTCGGACGGCGTCGAGGGCAAGTACACCGCCTACATCGGCACCGCGGACTACGGCATCGACTTCTCGATCCTGTCTTTCACCTCGAACCCGATCGAGGAGGCGTTCCGTGCCAAGTGGAACGGAGTTCCGGGGTTCTACCTGCGCGGCGTCTTCGATGCCGGATCGACCGGCGACACCGGGGCGGCATGGCCGCAGATGAAGGGCCTGAGCGGCAACGTGTTCATCCCGGCCGCCGACGTCTTCACCGATACCGAGCCGGGAATGAACCACGATAAGTACATGATCATCGATGAGGGCCGCACCGCCAGCGACCCGACGCTGATCACGGGTTCGTACAACTGGTCGAACGCGGCCAATACCGTGAACGACGAGAACTCGATCATCTTCCACAGTCAGAAGATCGCGAACCTGTACCAGCAGGCGTTCGCCCGCCGCTACCAGGCCGCGGGCGGGACCGCCGACCTGACGGTCGGCGTGCCGGCGACGGGCAGCGGCTTCGCGTTTGCGCCGCCTTCGCCGAATCCGGCGCTTTCGGGCGCCGTGACGTCGTTCGCGATCGACGTGCCGAGCACGATCCAGGCCGGCGCGCGCGTGCGGGTCGTGCTGTACTCGGTGACGGGCCGCAAGGTGCGCACCCTGCTCGACAAGGCCGCCGCCCCGGGCACGGTGCGCGCGACCTGGAACGGGCTCGATGACGACGGCCGCGCCGTCGCCCCGGGCGTCTACCTGGCGCGGGCGACCGTGGACCAGGCGCACCTCGACCGCAAGGTCGTCCGGATTCCCTAGCCCGAATTAAATCCTGGGAGGACGAGCCGCTCCGGGCTTTCTGTCCGGGGCGGCTTTATATTGAGGCCACGATGCGCACCGCCACGACGAACCCGCACGACGTCCTGCAGTCGGTCTTCGGCTATTACGCGTTTCGCGGGCAGCAGGAGACGATCATCCGCCACGTGGTCGCGGGCGGCGACGCGCTCGTGCTCATGCCCACCGGGGGCGGCAAGTCGCTCTGCTACCAGGTTCCCGCGCTGCTCCGGCCGGGGGTCGGCGTCGTGATTTCACCCCTGATCGCGCTCATGCAGGACCAGGTCGACGCGCTCGGACAGCTCGGCGTGCGCGCCGCCTTCCTCAACTCGAGCCTGGACGCGGCGTCCGCGTCGCGCATCGAGGCGGCGGCGCGCCGCGGCGAGCTCGACCTCGTCTACGTCGCGCCCGAGCGCGCGAACACCGATCGCGGACGCGGGTTCCTCGACGCGCTGCGGGCCGGGCTCGGCATCGCGCTGTTCGCCATCGACGAGGCCCACTGCGTGTCGTCGTGGGGACACGACTTCCGGCCCGACTATCT
>JBDTYW010000028.1:0-11749 GCA_040005445.1 Candidatus Eiseniibacteriota bacterium | reverse complement strand
GCATGACACTCATCTCAACCATCCTCCGAGTGCTTACTCGGACAGCCACCTAGCGGCCGCTCGTGCTAAGCGTCCTGCTGGGCGCGTGCGTCGCGCTCTACGTGATGGTGCAGTTGCTGATCGTCGGCTACGCCTCGCACCGCTACCTGACCCTGTGGCGGTGCTTCCGGCGCAGCTCGCGCGAGCCCGTCCGCCGTGCGCCGGCCTCGCGGCCGCTGCCCACGGTCACGGTTCAGCTTCCGCTCTTCAACGAGCGCCTCGTGGCCGAGCGCCTGATCGACGCCGTCGCGCGGCTCGATTACCCGCCTGCGCTCCTGCAGATCCAGGTGCTCGACGACTCGACGGACGAGACCACCGCTCTCGTGAGCGCGGCCGTGGAGCGCCATCGCTCCCGCGGCGTGCCCATCGAACTGCATCACCGCGAAGCGCTCGACGGCTTCAAGGCGGGCGCGCTCGCGCCGGGATCGCGCTGGTCGAAGGGCGAGATCCTGGTGGCGTTCGACGCGGACTTCCTGCCGCCCCCGGGGTTCCTGCGGCAGATCGTGCCGCACTTCGCGGAACCGGACGTGGGCATGGTGCAGGCGCGCTGGTGCCACCTCAATCGCGATCGCTCCCTGTTGACGATGGCGCAGGCGGTCATGCTCGACGCGCACTTCTTTCTCGAGCACCGCGCGCGCGCGCGGGCCGGGCTATTCTTCAATTTCAATGGCACGGCCGGCGCATGGCGAAGGGCGTGCATCGAGTCCGCCGGCGGCTGGTCGCACGACACGCTGACCGAGGATCTCGACCTGAGCTATCGCGCCCAGCTCGCAGGGTGGCGCTTCGTGTTCGATGCCGCGATCGAGGCCCCCGCCGAGTTGCCCGCGGGCATCGCGGCGTTCAAGACCCAGCAGCGACGCTGGACCCGGGGCTCGATCCAGACCGCGCGCAAGCTGCTGCCCGCGATCTTCCGGAGCCGGCTGCCGCCCCGGGTCAAGATCGAGTCGTTCATGCACCTCACCGGCAACGCCCCGTACCCGCTCCTGCTCGCGCTCGGGCTCCTGCTCTTGCCGGTCCTGATCGCGCCGCCGGTGCGCGAGTCGGGAGGGCTGCTCATCCTCGAACTGTTCGTCATTGCGCTCGGGTTCGTCCCCGTCTGCGCGTTCCTCGTGGCCGGGCAGCTGGCGAGCGGGGCCCGCGGCTGGCGCGTCGCCCGGGACGTCGCCGCGGCGCTCGTCGTCGGGGCCGGCCTCTCGCTCAACAACGCGATCGGCATGATCGAAGGCCTAAGGGGGGAGCTCGGCGACTGGCAACGCACGCCCAAGACCGGTGATGGCGTTCCCGCCCTGAAAACCGGGAGCCAGGCTCCGTACCTGCTCCGCCGCACGCGCCAGGGGGCGGTCGAGCTCCTGCTTGCGTCGTACTTCGCGCTGCTCGCGCTCGTGCCGCTGAGCCGGGGTCAGCTCAAGGCGCTGCCGTTCATGCTTCTGCTGGCGCTCGGGTTCGGCTGCTTCGGCCTCCTGTCCTACCGCGAAGCCCGCGCCGCGGGGCCGCGCCCGGGCCGATTGACACGCGTGCGCGAATCGAGCAGCCTGCGCGCATGGCCCACTGGCTCCTGAAGACCGAACCTTCCGAATATTCTCACAGCGATCTCGTAAAGGATGGCAAGACCGTCTGGAGCGGGATCGCGAACGCGACCGCGCTCATTCACTTGCGGAAGATGTCCAAGGGCGACGAGATCGTGATCTACCACACCGGCCGCGAGCGGCGATGCGTCGGCCTCGCGCGCGCGGCGAGCGGACCCTACCCGGACCCGGCGCTCGGCGACCCGAAGCGCGTCGTGATCGACATCGCCGCCGGCAAGGCGTTGCCCAAGCCCGTGACGCTCGAGCAATTCAAGTCGGACCCGCTGCTCGAGAAGACCGACCTCGTGAAGATCGGGCGGCTGTCTGTGGTGCCGCTGAGCGATGCGGCGTGGGCGCGGGTGAGAGAGCTGGCCGGAGGCTGACCTAGACCAGGTTGTGGAACACCTTCTGCACGTCGTCGTCCTGTTCGAGCCGGTCGACGAGCTTCATCACTTCCTCGGCCGCGGCCTCGTCGAGTGTGACCGGCGTCTGCGGGATGTACTCGGACTCGGCCGAGATCGGCGTGATGCCGCGGTCCTCGAGCGCCTTCTGCAGCGTGCCAAAGTCATTGAACGCGCAGCGGATCACGAGCTGCGTCTCGCCCTTCTCGCTCGTGCCCTCGCCCAGCTCCTCGAGGCCATGGTCGATCAGCTCGAGTTCCATCGTGTCGGCGTCGATGCCGTCCGGGTTCAGCCGGAACACGCCCATGCGCTTGAACATGAACGCCACGCTGCCGCTCGCGCCCATGTTGCCGCCGCCCTTGTTGAAGCCCGAGCGGATGTTCGCCACCGTGCGCGTCGGGTTGTCGGTCGCGGCCTCGACCAGGATCGCGGCGCCGGACGGACCGTACCCCTCGTAGATGATCTCGCTGTAGGTCGAGGCGTCGACGCCGGAGGCACGCTTGATCGCGGCCTCGACCTTGTCCTTCGGCATGTTGACGGCGCGCGAGTTCTGGATGACGCGGCGCAGCGAGGGATTGTATTCGGGGTTCGGGCCGCCCGCCTTGACGGCGATCGTGATCTCTTTGTTGATGCGCGCGAACGCTTTGGACATCTTGTCCCAGCGCGCGAACATGACGTGCTTGCGTGTCTCGAAGATTCGTCCCATGGGCGGACAGGCTACCAGAGAGTGCGGCCCGTGTCGCGGCCCTAGCGAATCCGCACGGCGCGCACCGAGGCCTCGCCCCCCGGCACGATCGCCCGCACGAGATACACCCCCGGCCGCGCTTCCGCGCCGCGGTCATCGAGGCCGTCCCAGGTGATCGCGTGCGGGCCCGCCGGGAGCGTCTCGTCCACGAGCTGGCGCACCTGTCGGCCGGCCAGGTCGAGTACGCTCACGCGCGCCCGCGCGGCCACCGGCAGTGACAGTGCGAGGCGGAGCGTCGAGCGGAACGGCATCGCGCCCGCGATCGCGAGCGTCGGCACGCGCACGGTCGGTCCCGGCCCCGAGTCCACGGCCGCGGTGGGCACGATCTTGAACACCTCGCCGCCGAGGTCGCAGATGTAGAGTTCTCCATCCCTGTCCTCGCCGAAGCTCGAGATCGAGTTGATCGTCACACCCGACTCGATCGGCGTCAGCTCGGTGGTGCGGTCGACGACGTTGGTCAGGATGCCGCCGACGAATTGCCCACTGTAGATCTTCGCCTGGCAGTAGTCGGCGAAGAAGTAGGTCCCCACGAGGTCGGGGATCGCCCCTCCGCGGTAGACGTACCCGCCTGTGATCGAACAGCGAAAGCCGCTGTGATCGTAGGTGTACGCCGGAAACTTGAAGCACGCCGTGTTGCCGCACGAGTCGCAGGGCGTCGGCTTCGTCAGGTCGTACGCCTGGTTGCCCTCCCAGCATGGCCAGCCGAGGTTCTGTCCGAGGCCGCGCCCCGTCGCCGCGGGCAGGAAGTCGACCTCCTCGATCTCCTGCTGCCCGACGTCGCCCAGGATCAGGTCGCCGGTCGCGCGGTCGAACGAATTGCGGAACGGATTGCGCACGCCGCGCAGGAAGATCTCGTCGCGCCCCGGCGTCGCGCCCGCGAACGGGTTGTCCGGCGGCGAGGTGTAGCCGGCGCCGCTCACGTCGATGCGCAGAATCTTCCCGAGCAACGAATCGGCGTTCTGGGCGCGGTTCTGCGGGTCCCCGCCGCTGCCGCCGTCGCCGAGCGCGTCGTACAGGAAGCCGTCCGGCCCGAACGCGATCCATCCGCCGTTGTGATTTGCGTACGGGTGGTAGATCACGAGTAGCGAGTCCGCGCGCGTCACGTCGGCCGAGTCCGGATCGGTGGCCGAGACGTAGCGGCGCTCGATGTGCACGCGCTGCTTGAGGTCCGTGTAGTGGATGTAGAAGCGTCCGCTGCTCGAGTAGTCGGGCGCGAAAGCGAGCCCGAGCAGGCCTTCTTCGTTCTGGGTGGAGAGCGGCTGGGTGACGTAGAACGGCCGCGCCAGGAGCCCGGCGGAGCCCGGCTTGAAGATCCGGATGCGCCCACGCCCGTCCGTCCCGCGCTGCTCGACGATGAACAGGCGCGAGTCCCCCGGCGGCGATGTGACGAACACGGGCTTGGTCACGCCGACGACCATCCGCACGGCGGTGATCGCAGTCGCGGCCCCCGCGCGCGGCGCGAACGCGACGAACGCGAGCAGGGCGAGGAGTCCGATCCGGGTGCGGGCGCTGGGGTGCATGGATCCTCCGGAAACCGAATCAGGGCCCGGTTTCGAGCCCCGCCTTCTCGAGCGCCGCGACCAGGTCTTCCTCCGACCGACCGCCGATCATGTGGGCCCGGACGATGCCCTCGCGATCGATGATGAAGACCGTGGGGATCGCTGTGACTCCATATTGGTTCTGCACTGCACCGTCCTGGTCGAGCAGGATCGGGAACCTGTAACCGTTCTTATCGACGAACGCCCGGGCCTTCGCGCCCGACTCGCTGCAGTTGACGCCGTAGACCACGAGCCCCTTCGACGCGTACTTCTCGTGCAGACGGGCCACGATCGGCATTTCCTGCCGGCACGGCCCGCACCACGTCGCCCAGAAGTCGAGCAGTACGACCTTGCCCCGGTGCGACGCCAACTCGCGCCGCGCGCCCTTGAGGTCCGCCAGCGTGAACCCCGCGGCCGCCTTGCCGGTGTACTCGCTCGGCTCCTCGCCGGGGTCCGGACCCTGCCCCACGCGCTCGACCCGCACGGCGCCTGCCGGCGTGGCGAACGCGAACAGCGCGGCGTCCGGTTGCACGTTCCAGTCGACCCTCGTGAAGCGCGCCTTCTGCTCGATGCGGATCGGCTTCGGCAGCGCCGGGTGGACGCGCTCGACGACAGACTCGTCGCGCACGACCAGGAAGCGCGTCGCATCGATCGCCAGCCGCTTCGGCTCCTGCTTCGCGCCCTGCGTCGACGGGGCGAACGTCGAGTCGTACTGCACCTCGATCACGAACGTCGGGATCACCGCCCCGTTCACCGTCGCCGTGTCCCGACCGACCAGGCGAGCCTTCGCCACGTGCTCGGCCAGCCGCACGTAGGCCGCGAACGGGTGCGCTGCCGCCGGATCGATCGAAGGCACGCCGCCGTTCGCCGCCGGGTTCACCCCCGTCGGCTGCACCGAGTACTGGGCCAGCGTGCTGCTGTAGGTCCACGTCGAGTCGCCCGCGTTAACCAGCACCGTGCGGTCGCTCGGCGTGTCCGCCTCGAAGCGCGATCGCCCCGGACCGCCATACGCCAGCAGCAGGTGGTTCTCGATGTCCTGCGACTGCCCTTCGACCGACATGTGAGTGGCCACGCTGCCCTCGAACCGATACCCCGTGGTCCTACGATAGTTTTCGGCGGTCCGCTCGAGAATCTGTTGGGCGGAAAGTTCGCTCCCCCCGCAGGCGCCGAGCGCGCCCAGACCCAGGATGCCGATGATCGCAGTAATTCCCATGGGGACAATGAGTTGCTGGCGCATCAGGTTCTCCTGAGGGTGGCGGGACCGGCTTGGCAGAAAGCTCTTCTAGAGAGTAGAGGCCGCGCCCCACCGGAGCAAGTTTACCCCGTGTGTGGTGCGCTGAAGATTGGGTACGCGCGCTCCGGGGCGCCCTGGCGCCGCGGAACTCCCTATTTCATGGTACGGGGAGGCTGTCGAAATGGGCCCAAATAGGCGGTTTGGAACTCGATACCCAATTTTCAGCGCACAACGTTCAGGCTTCCTCGCCGCCCGGGAGGAAGCCCTCGGGGCGGGCCTCGATCACGCCCAGGAACAGGTCGAACAGCCCCGGATCGTGCCAGCCCTTCCCGACCTCCTCCGACATCAGCTCGAGCGCGGTCGCGCGCGAGAGGGCCTCGCGGTACGGGCGCTTCGTGGTCAGGGCATCGTAGACGTCGGCGATGGACGCCACCCGCGCCAGCAGCGGGATTTCCTCGCCCACCAGGCCCTCCGGGTAGCCCGAGCCGTCGAACCGCTCGTGGTGGTGATAGACGACCGGCATCGCGGTCTCGAGCGTGCGCATGTTCTTGAGCAGGTCGCGCCCGGCGACGGGGTGGCGCTGGATCTCGAGCCGCTCCTCGGGGGTGAGCTTGCCGGGCTTGAGCAGGACGGCGTCGCGGATCGCGATCTTCCCGATGTCGTGGAACAGGCCGCCGTAGCGCAGGATCTCCTGCTCCTCCGGGCTCACGCCCGCGGCCCGGCCGAGCATTTCCGCGTAGTAGGACACGCGCTCGCTGTGGCCCGAGGTGTAGGGGTCGCGCTGGTCGATGGTCGAGGCGAGCGCGATGATGACCTCGCGCGCCTCCTCGAACACGTCCGTGAAGCGCTTGAGCCGCACCAGCGTGCGGATACGCGCGAGCAGTTCCTCCCCATCGAACGGCTTGCTCAGGAAGTCCGTGATCCCCGCGTTGATCGCCTCGAGCTTGTCGCGGCGGGTGCCCCCGCCGGTGATCATCACGATCGGCACGAAGCGGGTGCGCGGGTCATTGCGCAGGGTCTCGATCACGTCGTGGCTGGTCTGCCCGGAGAGGTCGAGGTCGAGCAGCACGACATCGGGCGCCGCGCTCTCGGCCTTGGCGAGCGCCTCGGCGCCGCTCGCGGCGTCATGGACGACGTAGCCATCGTGGGTCAGCAGGTAGCGCAGGAGGTAGCGCACCTGTTCGTCATCGTCGACGACGAGGATCCGCGCCCCGGAAGGCGGGATCGGCGAGTGGGACGGAACGGCGTGGGCTTCCACGCCGCCATACTAGGACCCGGCCCTCCCGGCGGCAAGCCCCGCCGGGGCGGACGCCGCCTGCGGGGGTCGCGCGCCGGGCCCTCCGCGGGACCCGGGTGGGGGCCGCGACGGCCGAAAAAAACGTTGACGCGCGCGCGGGTCTGCCGATATATTCACGTAGATGCATTTTTATGCATCGTGGCGACGTGGCCCGGAGGCGGGACCTCCGGCCCGTCGCCCTTCCCGTTTCCAGACCTCCCCGGAGGCCCGATGTTGCGCTCGCGCCGCCTCACCACCCTGTCGCAGCTGCTCTCCGATCGCCGTTTCTCCAACCAGGAGGAACTGGCGCGGGCGCTCGCGCGCGAGGGGCTTCCGGTGACTCAGGCCACGCTCTCGCGCGACCTGAGGAGCCTGGGGGTCGGCAAGCGGCCCGGCGCCGACGGCCAGGCGCATTACGTGCTCCCCGTGCCCGCAATCGAGGTCTTCGACCGCGAGCGCCAGCGGCTCGATCTCGTCGCATTCGTCAACGAGGTCACGGTCGCCCAGAACCTGGCGGTCATCAAGACCCCGCCCGGACACGCGAACGGCGTGGGCCGCGCGATCGACCTGCTCTCGTTCCCGGGCATGCTCGGGTCGGTCGCGGGCGACGACACCCTGCTCGCCGTGCTCACGACGCCGGCGGCGGCGCGCAAGCTCAAGCGGCACCTCGACGGTCTCGCCGAGGGCGTGGGGCGCGGCGCAGCGGGGACCGGCAAGTGAGCCCCGAGACCCAGGGCGTGATCCGGAGCCCGGCCGAGGCATCGCGGGCGAAGACCGCGCGCGTGGCCGTGCTCGGCGCCACGGGCTACGCGGGGGGCGAGTTTGTCCGCCTCGCCCTTGCGCACCCGGGCATCACGATCGACTCGCTCGTCCTGCGGTCGCCGGAGCAATCCCTCGAGGACGCTCTCCCCGGGCTCGATGCCGGCGCGCTCGACGGCGGCGGACCGGAGCGGATCGGCTACGACGCACTCGAGGAGCGCATCGCGCGCGGCGGGGTGGACATGCTGGTGGTCGCCCTGCCCCACGGCGCGTGGTCCGCGCTGTGCGGGGAGCGCCCCACGCTCGCGGCCACGGCCGCCCCGCTGCGCGTGCTCGACCTGTCCTCGGACCATAGGGACGGCTCGGCGGGCTACGTGTACGGCCTGCCCGAGGCGTTTCGGGAGGAAATTCGCGCGGCGCAGCGCGTGGCGAACCCCGGGTGCTACCCGACGGCCGCCGCGCTCGCGCTCATGCCGGCCGCGGCCGCGGGTTGGATCGACGGCCCGGTCACCGTCCAGGCGCTCTCGGGGGTCACCGGCGCCGGGCGCGCGGCGAACCTCGCGACCTCGTTCGTCGAACTCGACGGCGGCGCCTCGTTCTACAAGGTCGGGACGGTGCACGCGCACGTGTCCGAGATGGCGCGCACGATCACCCGCCTGGCGCGCGGACGCGCGGCCGAGGTGGCGTTCGTGCCGCAGCTCGTCCCGATGGCGCGCGGCATCCTGCTGACCGCGCAATGCCGCCTCGCGCGGGCGGTTTCGCCGGACGAGGCACGCGCCGCCTATGCCCTGGCCTACGCCGATGAGCCGTTCGTGCGGATGCTCCCGGGGGAGGCGTGGCCGAAGACGCGCGCGGTGCGCGGCTCGAACCGCGTCGACGTCCAGGTCACGACGGTGTTCGACGACGGCACGCTGATCGCGACGGTGGCGATCGACAACCTGTCCAAGGGCGCGGGTTCGCAGGCGCTGCAGAACCTGAACCTCATGCTCGACTGGCCGGAGACCACGGGCCTGTCGCCGCACGGGAGGCCCTGGTGAGCGGCGCGCCGGTCGTGATCAAGCTCGGCGGGCGCGCGCTCGACGTGCCCGAGGCCCTCGACGAGCTGGCGCTCGACCTCGCGGCGCTCGCGGGCCGCGCGGTGATCGTGCACGGCGGCGGCGGCGAGGTCTCGGATTGGTGCGAACGCCTGGGGATCGCCGCGCGCTTCGAGGGCGGGCGGCGGGTCACCGACGCCGCCACGCTCGAGGTCGCGGCCGCGGTGCTCGCAGGCCTCCTGAACAAGCGCCTGGTCGCGCAGCTTCGCGCCCGGGGCGTGGATGCGGTCGGACTGGCGGCGCTCGACGGCGGCCTGGCCACGGTCGCGCCCCATGCCGACCGGGCGACCTTCGGCGAGGTCGGCGTGGTGACGGCGATCGACGGCGTCCTCGTGATGGACCTTCTGGCCCGGGGCCGCACCCCGGTGATCGCGAGTATCGGGCAGTGCGAGGGCCGCCTGCTCAACGTCAACGCCGACGACCTGGCCGCGGCGCTCGCGCCCGCGCTCGGCGCGGCCGCGCTCGTGCTGCTCTCGGATGCGCCCGGGCTCGTCCTCGGGGGCGAGGTCGCGCCCGCGCTCGACCTCGCGGCGCTCGATCGCGCGCTGCAATCGCCCGAGGTTAAGGGCGGCATGGCCCCCAAGCTCGAGGCCGCCCGCACGGCGGTCGTGGGCGGAGCGAAGGTGGCATGGATCGGTTCGTGGACGGGCAAGGGCACGCTCGCCCGGGCGCTCGCAGGCGACGAAGGCGGCACGCGCATCGCGCGCGCGCTCACCGACAAGGAGGCCGTTCGTGGTTGAGACCACCATCCCCGCCGCGCCGGATCCCGCGCTGGCGCACGAAGAGGTCGGGCTGATCGCGCCCACCTATCCCCTGCCGCGCCTCGAACTGGCGCGCGGCGGCGGCGCGCGCGTGTGGGGAGCGGACGGCGTGGAGCGGCTCGACTTCGTCTCGGGCATCGCGGTCAACGCGTTCGGCCACGCGCCGGCCGGGCTGGTGCGCGCGATCTCGAAGCAGCTCAAGACGCTCGGCCAGGTCTCGAACCTGTACGCGAACCGCCCTGCGATCGAGCTCGCGCAAAAGCTGGTCCAGCTCACCGGGTACCGGAGCGTGTTTTTTGCGAACTCGGGCGCCGAGGGCATCGAGTCGGCGCTCAAGTTCTGCCGCGCCCGCGCGCATGCGCTCGGTCGCGAGGGCCGGGGCATCGTCGCGTTCACCGGCGGCTTCCACGGACGCACGGGTTTCGCGCTCTCGACCACGTGGAATCCGCCGTACCGCGCGCCGTTCGAGCCGCTGATCCCGGGCGTGACGTTCGCGCCGTTCAACGACGTCGCCGCGCTCGAAGGCGCGATCGACCAGTCGACCTGCGGCGTGATCGTCGAGATCGTGCAGGGCGAGAGCGGCGCGATCCCGGCGACCAAGAAGTTTCTGACCGCGCTGCGGGCGCGCTGCGACGCCGCGGGCGCGCTGCTCGTGATCGACGAGGTGCAGACCGGAGTGGGCCGCACCGGGAGATTCCTCGCGGCCGAGCACTTCGGCGTGCGTGCCGACATCACGGTGCTGTCGAAGGCGCTCGGCGGCGGCCTGCCGCTCGCGGCCGTGCTGCTCGACGACGCGGCGGCCGAGGCGCTCACGCCGGGCATGCACGGCACGACGTTCGGCGGCAACCCGGCGTGCGCCGCGGCCGGGCTGTGGGTGGTCGAGCGCGTGTCCAAGCCGTCGTTCCTCTCGCGCGTGCGGCGCAACGCGAAGAAGCTGCGCACCGGGCTCGACGACCTGGTCGCGCGCCACCCGAAGTCCCTCACCGGCGCGCGCGGGCTCGGGCTGCTGGTGGCGATCGAGCTCGCCGCGGACGCGGGCTTCGACGCGCCGGCGTTGGTCACGGCCGCCCGGGCGCAGGGCCTGTTGTTGGTGCGCGGGGGCGACCACGCGGTGCGCTTTCTGCCCCCCCTGACGGTCACCGAGACGGAGATCGCCGACGCGATCGCGCGCGCAGACCGCGCGTTGAGCGACCTCGAATCCGCCCCCGGGGCGAAGGAGCCGGCATGAAGCGCGTCGTTCTGGCGTACTCGGGCGGCCTCGACACCAGTGTGATCGTGCACTGGCTCAAGCAGCGCTACGGCTGCGAGGTCGTCTGCTACTGCTGCGACGTTGGCCAGGGCGGCGAGCTCGACGGCCTCGAGGAGCGCGCGCTCGCGCTCGGCGCGACCAGCGTCGTGATCGAGGACCTGCGCCACACGTTCGTCCACGACTACGCGTTCCCGACGCTGCGCGCCGGAGCGCTGTACGAGGGTCGCTACCTGCTCGGCACCTCGATCGCGCGGCCCCTGATCGCCGCGCGCCAGGTGGCGTGCGCGCGCGCCGTCGGGGCCGATGCGCTGGCGCACGGCTGCACCGGCAAGGGCAACGACCAGGTACGCTTCGAGCTGACGTACATGGCGCTCGCGCCCGACCTCGAGGTGGTCGCGCCCTGGCGCGCGCCCGAGTGGAACATCGTCTCGCGTGAGGACGCGCTCGACTACGCCCAGGAACACGGGCTCTCCGTGCCCATGAAGAAGAGCGACCTGTTCTCGCGCGACGGCAACCTCTGGCACCTGAGCCACGAGGGCGGCCCGCTCGAGGACCCCGCGACCGCCGCGCCCGAGTCCATGTACCGCCTGACGGCCGCCCCCGCGGATCGCCCGCGCGTGGCCGAGTCGGTGACGATCGGCTTCGAGGCGGGCTGGCCGGTGGCGCTCGACGGCCGCGCGCTCGACCCGGTGCAGCTTTTGGCCGAGCTCAACACGCGCGCGGGCCGCCACGGCGTGGGCCGCGCCGACATCGTCGAGTCGCGTGTCGTGGGCATGAAGTCACGCGGCGTCTACGAGACCCCGGGCGGCACCGTGCTGCTCGAGGCGCTCGAGGACCTGTGCCGCCTCACGCTGACGCACGACGTCCAGCGCGCGCGCGCCGAGCTCGCGCCCCGCTACGCCGACCTCGTGTACCAGGGGCAGTGGTTCGCGCCCGTGCGCGAGGCGCTCGACGCGTTCGTGGACAAGGCGCTCCAGCCGGCAACCGGCGAGGTCACGGTCGAGCTGTTCCAGGGCGCGGCGCAGGCGATCGCCCGCAAGAGCCCGCGCTCGCTGTACGACGCGGCCGCCGCGTCGTTCGACATGACC
>JBDTYW010000027.1:0-11965 GCA_040005445.1 Candidatus Eiseniibacteriota bacterium | reverse complement strand
CCCGAGATCGTGCGCGACGCGCCCGGGCCCTGCCCGATCTGCGGCATGGCGCTCGAACCCGTCACGGTCACCCTCGCGGAGCCCGAAAATCCCGAGCTCGTCGACATGACCCGGCGCCTGCACATTTCGGCCGCCCTCAGCGCGGTCCTGCTCGTCGTGTCGATGGGCGCGATGTTCCCGGCGCTCGGGCTGCATCGCTGGCTGCCCCCGTCCGTCCTCGGCTGGATCGAGCTCGCGCTCGCTCTGCCGGTGGTGCTGTGGGGAGGCTGGCCGTTCTTCGTGCGCGGCTGGGACTCGATCCGTCATCGCAGCCCGAACATGTTCACGCTGATCGCACTCGGCGTCGGCGTGGCGACCGCGTACAGCCTGGTCGCAGTGCTCGCCCCGGGCGTGTTCCCGCCGTCGTTCCGCGAGATGTCGGGGCGCGTCGGCACGTACTTCGAATCGGCCGCCGTGATCGTCACGCTCGTGCTGCTCGGCCAGGTGCTCGAGCTGCGCGCGCGCAGCCGCACCGGCGCCGCGATCAAGGCGCTGCTCGGCCTCGCGCCGACCACGGCGCGTCGCATCGCCGCAGACGGGAGCGAGAGCGACGTGCCGCTCGAGCAGGTGCAGGTCGGCGATCGCCTGCGCGTGCGCCCCGGGGAGAAGGTTCCCGTCGATGGCGTGGTGATCGAGGGCCGGAGCGCAGTCGACGAGGCGCTCGTCACCGGCGAGCCGATTCCCGCGGAGAAGGAGCCGGGGAGCAAGGTCGTGGGTGCGACCGTCAACGGCACCGGATCGCTCGTCATGGAGGCCGAGAAGGTGGGCGCCGACACGCTGCTCGCGCGCATCGTCCAGATGGTCGCGTCCGCGCAGCGCAGCCGCGCGCCGATCCAGCGCCTGGTCGACCGCGTCGCCGCGTTCTTCGTGCCTGCGGTCGTTCTGATCGCGGTGATCACGTTCGTGGTGTGGGCCCTGCTCGGCCCCGAGCCGCGCATGGCCTACGCGATCATCAACGCGGTCTCGGTGCTGATCATTGCATGCCCGTGCGCGCTGGGGCTGGCGACGCCGATGTCGGTCATGGTCGGCGTGGGCCGGGGCGCGACCATGGGCGTGCTGTTCAAGAACGCCGAGGCGATCGAGACCCTGCGCTCGGTCGACACCCTGGTGTTCGACAAGACCGGCACGCTGACCGAGGGCAGGCCGAAGCTGGTGCGCGTCGTGGCCGCCCCGGGCTGGAGCGAGGACGACGCGCTCCGGCTGGCGGCGAGCCTCGAGAAGGGCAGCGAGCACCCGCTCGCCGCCGCGATCGTCGCGGGCGCGATGGAACGCAAGCTTGCACCGTCCGCGGCGACCGACTTCGCGTCGGTCACCGGCAAGGGCGTGCGCGGCACGGTCGAAGGGCGCGCGATCGCGCTCGGCAACGCGGCGCTGCTCGCCGATCTCGGCCTGGACGCGGGCGCGCTCGCGCCCCGGGCCGAGGCACTACGCGCGGAGGGGCAGACCGCGATGTTCGTGGTGGTCGACCGTGCCGTGGTCGCGCTGCTCGGCGTAGCCGACCCGATCAAGGCCACGACCGCCGAGGCGATCCGGCAGCTGCACGCCGAGGGACTTCGCCTGGTCATGATCACGGGCGACAGCAAGACGACGGCCGAGGCTGTGGCACGCACGCTCGGCATCGACGAGGTGCATGCCGGCGTCCTGCCCGACCAGAAGGTCGAGGCGGTGAAGAAGCTCCAGTCCGAAGGCCGCGTGGTCGCGATGGCGGGCGACGGCATCAACGACGCGCCCGCGCTCGCCCAGGCGCAAGTCGGCATCGCGATGGGGACGGGTACCGACGTCGCCATGGAGAGCGCGGGCGTCACGCTCGTCCAGGGCGACTTGCGGGGCATCGTGCGCGCGCGGCAACTCAGCCGCGCCACGATGAGGAACATCCGGCAAAACCTGTTCTTCGCGTTCGTCTACAACGCGGTCGGCGTGCCGATCGCCGCCGGGGTGCTCTACCCCTTCGTTCACATGCTCCTGAGCCCGATGATCGCGGCGGCAGCGATGAGCTTCAGCTCGGTCTCGGTGATCGGCAACGCGCTACGATTGCGCCGCCAGCGGCTTGGATGAGCAGGCCGCCCGGCGCGCCAGGCTGGGCGCACGGCATCGGGCGCAGCCAATTGGAGGTCGTGGCCGCTGCGCTCGCCTTCGCCGCCAGCGTGCCTACCGCCAAGCTCTTGCTGTCGGACATCGCACCCCTTGCGCTCTCGGGCACGCTCTACCTGTCGGCGGGAGTCCTGTGCACGCTGCTCTACCGGCACTCCCGGATGCGGGCCCGCTCCGCGACGCCCTCTTTGCGGAGTGCCGAGTGGTTCTGGCTCGGAGGCGCGGTCCTGAGTGGCGGAGTGCTCGCTCCGCTCTGCCTCTTCCTCGGGCTCCGTCTGGTCAGTGGGCAGGTCGCGGGGCTCCTGCTCAACTTCGAGGCGATCTGGACAATTGGACTCGGCGTCGTTCTTTCCGGCGAGATCCTCAGTCGGCGGGGCTGGATCGGAGCCGGCGCCATCCTCGCCGGAGCCACTGCACTGGCGATCCCCGCCGGCGTCGTCGAGGCGGAGCCGACGCGCTGGTCCGGTATCGTCCTCGTCATCCTGGCGTGCGCCCTCTGGGGCGTGGACAACAACCTCACCCAGCGTGTGAGCCTCCACGACGCCCGTCTCATTGTCGGGTTCAAGGGCCTGGTCGGGGGTTCCGTCAGCCTGGCGATCGCCGAAATTGCCGGCCAGCTCGGGGGCTGGACGGTCGGGCGGGTCGTCGCCGCGGTCGCGATCGGGGGAGTTTCGTTCGGACTCTCGATTGTGCTCTTCGTGCGAGGACTTCGGCGACTCGGTGTCGTGCAGACCGGCACGCTGTTTGCCCTGGCGCCGGGCTTCGCGGCGCTCTTGTCATGGGCCATCCTGCGCGAGCCGCTCCAGCCATGGGGCGTATTCGCCCTGGTCACGATGACCGCCGGGGCTCTGTTCCTCGCCGGGGACCATCACGGACACGAGCATGTGCACGAGGGAATCGAACACGATCACTCGCATGAGCATGACGCGCATCACGATCACGAGCATTCGCCAGGCGATCTCGGCGCCGTGCCGCATGCGCACAAGCACCGGCACCCGGCGATCGTCCACGGCCATCCGCACAGCCACGATGCTCACCATCGGCATCGGCATGGCGGACCCGGCCCCCGTTCGGCGGCAGAACCAGGCTAGGTGGCGTCACCCTTCAATCGCAGCAGGTCTTTCCCCGCCACGCCGTGCGTCCCTCGCGTACCAGCAAAATCGACATGCCGAGCGCCGCCACGGGATCGGCCCACCACCAACCAGTCATCAGGGATGGCTTTCCTCGCAGGCTTCTGTCTCCAGTTGCACTGTCACGTGGCCGATGCCGAACTCGGATGTGACGAGCCGCTCGATCGCTACGCGCACGCTCTCGTGGTCGGCACCCTCCTTGAGCGAAGCGTGCACACTCATGGCATGCATGTTCGAGGTGAGGCTCCATACATGGAGGTCGTGCGCTTCCGCAACGCCGGGGATGGCCAACACCGACTCACGCAGCGCATCGAGACTGATACTCGCTGGCGTTCCCTCGAGCAAGACCCCGACCGCTTCCTTCAACAGCCCCCACGTCCGGGGCAGGATGAAGAGACCGATGGCCACCGAGATGAGCGGATCCGCATAGTACCAATGCGTGAAATGGATGACGGTCGCGGCGATGATCACACCGATCGAGCCCAGCATGTCCGAGAGCACCTCGAGATACGCTGCCCGGACATTCAAGCTGCTGCCGGCGCCTCCGTGCAGCGCACGAGCGCTCACGACATTGATGACAAGTCCCACCCCGGCGATGAGCAGAACGGGAACGCCATTGATTGCAGGTGGATTCTGGAATCGCTGGTACGCCTCGAACAGGATGTAGAAGGCAATTCCGACGAGCAGTACGGCGTTGGCGAGCGCAGCGAGAACCTCGACCCGATGGTAGCCATAGGTCCGTTCGGAGGTCGCCGGCTGCTCCGCGAAGCGGGTCGCGATGAGGGCCATCGCGAGACCCGCAACGTCGGTCAGCATGTGCCCCGCGTCCGCAAGAAGCGCAAGGCTGTGCGTTGCCAGGCCGCCGATCACCTCGACGAACATGAAGGCGCCTGTCAGGCCGAGCACGACGGTCAGCCGGCGCTTGCGGCCCCCGCCTGTCGCGTGCGCGTGACCCTGCCCCATAAATCCCCCTGTGCGAATGGCCGTGTGCGTGCGATGGATTCGGCCAATGCACTCATTAGAGCACAGCTTCCCCGGACTCACCGGTGCGAACACTGATGGCACGCTCCACCTGAGTCACGTACACCTTGCCGTCACCTCGGCGGCCGGTCTGCGCCCCGCGAAGGATCGCCTCGATGAGCGCCTCGACCTCCTCATCCCGGCACAGCAGTTCGAGCTTGGTCTTCGGTGTAAAGTCGACCGCGTAGTCCTCGGCGTGGTGCGGATAACTCTCATCCTTCTCGCGACCGAAGCCCTTCACTTCGAGTACGGTGAGACCGTGTACGTGAATGCCATGCAGTTCACGAACCACGCGCGCGAGCATGAACGGTTGGATGTACGCCTCGATGCGCCGCATGAGTCCTCCTAGAACTCCACATCCCGCCGCTCGAACCAGCGGTAGAGGATCGGGAGCAGGAACAGGGTGAGTAGGGTCGACGTCACGAGACCACCGATGACGACCACCGCGAGCGGCCGCTGGATCTCCGAGCCTGGACCGGTCGCGATCAAGAGCGGGATGAGGCCGAAACTCGCGATGGTTGCGGTCATGAGCACCGGCCGAAGCCGAAGCGTTCCGCCCCGGATCAGGGCATCGTCGAGGGTTGCCCCCTCCCGCCTCAGCTGGTTGAAGTAGGCCACCATGACGATTCCGTTGAGGACGGCCACCCCGAAGAGCGCGATGAAGCCGACCGACGCGGCCACGCTGAGGTTCTGCCCTGACACGATGAGGCCGAAGACTCCTCCGATCAGGGCAAAGGGGACATTCAGCACGATGAGCAGGGCATTGCGCAGCGATCCGAAGCTCATGAACAGGAGGAAGAAGATGAGCAGCAGGACGATGGGCACGACGATCGAGAGCTTCGCCATGGCCCGTTGCTGATTCTCGAATTGTCCGCCCCACGTGACGTAGTAGCCGGCGGGCAGGTTCACCTCGTGGGCGACGGCTCGTTGGGCTTCTGCGACGAAGGACCCCATGTCCCGGCCGACCACGTTACACTCGACGACGATGCGCCGCTGGCCGTTCTCGCGGCTCACTTGCGCCGGCCCTTCGGCGACCTGGATCGTCGCCACCTGGCCCAGTGGAATGCGGCTCCCGTCGCCGGAAGGAATGAGCAGGTTCGCGAGGCGCGTGGGATCGGACCGGATCGTCTCCGGGAAGCGCACCACGACGGCGAACAGGCGCTGACCCTCGCGCATCTGCGTCGCCTCCCTCCCGCCGATGGCGGTTTCGATGACGTCCTGCACGTCAGCGACGTTGATCCCATAGCGGGCGATTCGTTCCCGATCGATGTGCACCTCGAGGTAGGCTGTTCCCGCCGTCCTCTCGAGGTTCACATCCTCCGCCCCGCGCGTTCGGGCCACGATTTGCCGAATCGCCTCGCCCTTGTCTGACAACACCTTCAAGTCATCTCCGAAGAGCTTGACCGCGACCTGGGCCTTCACTCCGGATACGAGCTCGTCGACCCGCAGCTGGATCGGCTGGGAGAAGCTGAACGTCATTCCCGGAACGGCCTCCAGCCGCTCGCGAATCTTCTCGACCAGTTCTTCGGGGGTTCGGGCGGTCTTCCATTCCTTCCGCGGGCGCAGGTTCGCGATCACGTCGCTGACCTCGAGTCCCATCGGGTCCGAGGCAATGTCCGCCCGGCCGGTCTTCGACACGACGGTCTCAATCTCGGGAAACGATTTCAGCACGCGCTCCACCTGCAACTGCATCGCCCGCGAGGTCTGGAGCGAGATGCTTGGCAGTCGAAAACTCTGCATGCCGATTGCCCCCTCGTCAAGGGACGGCAGGAACTCGCGACCAAGCCTCGTGAACAGCACCCCGCTCAGGATCATCCCGCCGATGGCGACGCCGAGCGGAATCTGCCAGTGCGCGAGGCACCAGCGCAGCCCACGAGCGTAGCCGGTCTTTGCGCGCGTCATGATCCACGTATCCTTCTCGGACAGCTTCCCGCGCAGCAGGAACGTCGCCGCCACCGGCACCAACGTCAGCGAGAGCACGAGCGATCCGAGGAGTGCAGCCGTGATCGTGAAGGCAAGTGGAGCGAACATCTTGCCTTCCATGCCCTCGAGTGTGAACAACGGCACGAACACCACGGCGATGATGAACACGCCGAACACGATGGGCTGCGCCACTTCCCGGGCGGCATCACGGATCACCTCGATGACATTGCGTTCCCCACGCTCTTCGACAAGATGGCGATAGATGTTCTCAGTCATGACAACGGCCCCATCGACCATCATGCCGATGCCAATCGCCAGCCCGCCGAGTGACATGAGGTTGGCCGAGTAACCGGCCGCTCGGAGCGCGATGAAGGCAACGAGGGCGGAGAGCGGCAGAACCAGGGTCACGACGAGGGCGCTGCGCAGGTTCCCGAGGAAGACCAGCAGCGCGAGCACGACGAGGAGCCCACCTTCGAGCAGTGCCTCGGTCACCGTGTGCATGGCGCGATTGACGAGTTCGGTCCGATCGTAGAACGGGACGATCTTGACGTCGGCCGGCAGGGCGCTCTGTACGGTGGCCACCTTTGCCTTGACCGCTGCCACCACGTCACGTCCACTCGCTCCACGAAGCATGAGAACGATGCCGGCGACGGCCTCGCCCTTCCCGTTCCGGGTGACGAATCCCTGGCGGGGCTCGGGCCCGATCGCAATGTCCGCTACGTCCCTGACATAGACCGGGGTGCCATCGTGCGTCGCCACGACGATGCGTCCGAGATCCTCGGGCGTTTTCGCCAGGCCGAGCCCGCGCACGACGTACTGCTCGCCGAAGTGCTCGATATAGCCGCCGCTTGCGTTGGTGTTGTTTGCCGCGAGGGCCTCGAGCACCTGACGCAGCGTCAACTTGTAGCTATTGAGATGCTCCGGTCGCACGAGAACGTGGTACTGCTTGACGAGGCCGCCGAAGCTGTTCACGTCGGTCACGCCCGGCACGGAGCGGAGAATCGGCCGCACAACCCAGTCCTGCAGCGTCCTCAGTTCCATCGCGTCGCGGCCCGGACTCTCCAATGTGTATTGGTAGATCTCGCCGAGTCCGGTCGTGATCGGACCCAACTCCACATCGACCCCGGGCGGCAGTTTGTCCCTCGCTTGCTGCAGGCGTTCGAATACGAGTTGCCGCGCGAAGTAGATATTCACGTCGTCCTTGAACACGACGGTGACCACGGCGAGCCCCAGCTTGGACAGCGACCGCACTTCCGTCATGCCCGGCAGGCCGCCCATGCTGACTTCGACTGGATAGGTGACGAGTTGCTCGACCTCGAGCGGAGCCATGCCGGACGCGTTGGCGAGCACCTGAACCTGCACATTCGTCACGTCGGGAAAGGCGTCGATCGGGAGCTGCTGAAGCGCATGAACCCCAAGGAAGGCGAGTCCGACACACAGGATGAGCACGAGTAACCGCTGCCGCAAGACGAAGGAGATCAGGCGGTCCATGGGCTACTCCTCGCCGAGCTGGCCCTTGAGGGCCTGCGACTTGATCAGGAAAGCGCCAATCGTTGCGACGCGCTCACCGACGCCCAGCCCGCGCGTCACCTCCACGAGTCCGCCACCGCGGGCGCGCACCTCGACGACCCGTGGCAGGAAGCCGCTGTCCGGGCGCACGACGAACACCACGGTTTTCCCCTCAAGGTCTTGCACTGCAGCTTCGCTCAGGACGATGGCGGGGCGAGCGGCGCCGGTCGCCACGCGCGCAGACACGAACATGCCGGGCTTCAGGCGCTGCCCGTGGTTCGGCACGCGGACCCGCACCTGGAGCGTTCGCGTCGCCTCGTCCATGACTCCACCGAGCGTCGTGACCTGGCCCGGGAGTTCGAGCGAAGGATAGGCCGTCGCCACGACCCGGACGATTTGCCCAGGGCGCAAGCGCTCGAGGTCGCGCTCGTGCGCGCTCAAGACGGCCCAGACCACCGAGAGATCAGCCACACCGAAGAGATCAGCTCCCGCCTCCACGTGCTTGCCGGCAACCGCCTCGACCTCGGTCACGACACCGGAGAGGGGACTTCGCAGCGAGAGATACTCCGACGGTTCGTGTTGCTGGTGGAGCCGGGCGATGTCCGCCCCCGTCGCGCCGAGCACTTCGAGTCGTCTTTGGGCAGAGAGTGCGACGTTTTCGAACGACGCCAGGTCACCCACTCCACCGACCCTCGCCCGCTCGACCCGTCGATGCGCGAGCAGGAAGTCCCCCTGAGCTGCCAGGTACTCCGGACTGTAGAGCGTCGCCACCACCTGACCGCGAGCCACATGGTCTCCGGGAACAACGCGCACGCTCTGTACGGTGCCGGCGACCCGGGGGGCGACGTGCGCCAGGCGCAGCGGCTCCGGCTGGATCTCGCCCTGAAGCGTCAGCGAGTCGGCAAGCGTGGACAGCGCGATGCTTTCAAGCTTGATCTCGCCGGATGCCAGCGCGGCCGGAGAGACGCGGATCAACGAGTCGGGGGCGCCTCCCTCCTTCTGCGCGGCATCTTTGGGGGCAGCGCATCCGACGAAAGAGACGGCAATCGCCAGCACAGCGGCGCGGAGAACGAGACTGGTCAGATTCGAGACAACAGACATGGGCTTCACTCCGCGGTCGTCAGGTCGGTGAGGGCGAGCTCGTAGTTGAGCAGGCTTCGCACGTACTCGAGCTGGACCGATCGATAGGTCCGAAGGGTTTCGAACAATGCAAGGCCATCGATTTGGCCGAATTGGTAGCCCTGGACGGCGGCATGAACCGCATCCTGCGCGTCCGGGAGTAATGAGCCCTGGAGTCGAGTGACGAGCTGGCCGGCGCTCCGGGCGTTTGCGTAGGCGTCGCGGACGAGGGCCTCGACCTCCCGCTCGGTGGTCTCCAGCCGGGCTTGCGCACTCCCCTCGAGCGCCCGGGCCTCCGCCACGCGCGCCCGACGATCCGTCCAGGGCGCGAAGGGCAAGGTGATGCTGACGCCGAATCCGACGCCCGGAGTGTCGGAGCCGGGAACCCGATCAACCCCGATCGAGATTTCGGCGGTCGGGAGGAAGAGACTCTTCGCCTGGGCGAGGGCCGCACCCTCGCGTCGAGCCTGCAGGCGCGCAAGGCGAACGCGAGGTCTTGAAGCGAGCGCAGATGCAACCAGCTCCGGGAGACTGTCCGTGAGCGCGACGAACGAGAGTGAATCGCTCGGCTCGATCGGCTGGTCCGACGCCCGAGCAAGCAGGACGTTGAGCGTCCTTCGATTTGCCTGCAGCGATCGTTCGGCCTCGATCACCTCGTTCCCGAGCCGTACGCGCTCGACCCGGGCGCGAAGCGCGTCGAGGTAACCCGCGCCGCCGCTGCGGAGCCGATTTCCAGTCAGCTCCTCGAGATCCGTCGCGCTGTTCTGCAGCTCTCCGAGCGTGCTCAGGGCCAGCACGTCGACTTGAAGTCGCCGATACGCCCGGGTGACGTCCCCGCGGAGTCGCAGCGCGACGCTCTCCTGCTGCTCTTCCGCGATCGCGACCTCGGCGGCCCCGAGTTCCAGCGCACGGCTGCGCTGGGGCGGGAGAGGAAACCCTTGCGAGAGTCGAACCGACGTCTCGCGCTCTTCACGAGTGACCGACGTCCCCAGCTTGCCTGCTTCGTAGGTGAGGATCGGAGCTTCGAGCGCCCCCGCTTGACGGCGCCGCGCCCGGGCTGCGTCGGTCTCGCGCGCGGCGGCGCGCACCTCGGGATTGCGCTCGAGGGCTTGTCGAATGGCCGCCTCCAGCGAGAGTGGTGACCCCGCCGCCTGTCCACAGGCCGGGAGCGGCCTCGCAAGGAGCAGTGCGAGAGCTAGAAGGCAATGGAAGTGCAGCCCGACCGGACGGGTCGGCGTGACATGGAACACAGGATGCTCCTTCGCGAAAGCCTGAGAGATACGCCGGTGCCAGCGAGGCGTCATTGCCCCGGCGCGCGTCTTCAGCAGCGAGGAAGCAACTCAGATACGAAGGATTGGAGTCCGGGTGGGAGCTGCGCGCGCGAAATCACCGTCGGCAGTCGGAGATGGCGCGAGAGTATGCATGCGTGCGAGGCGGTCATCGAGGACAGGTGTGACGATGGGCGCTAGGGTGAAAGATCCCTCGTCACCGTTTGCACCGACCAAGTGCAGGGAAGGGCCCGCGAGCGGGATGTCGGTGCAGGTTGAGCACTCCGGCGACCCACACCACCCGGCGGCACCTTCCTGCGTCGCGGAGAACGATTCCGAATCCGGGCACATGCCCGGACCCAACTCGACGGCCAGATGGCCGCCTTCCCCGACGCACACAGCCAGCGCATGGGTGGGTAGGGTGAGGGTGATGGCGGCCACGACGGTTAGGCCCAAGCGCAGGATTCGGAATCTACAATTCATGCGTGGGAGCATAGCCAGACAAGTGTGAGGCAGTCAAGTAACGACGCCGGCGCCACTCAGGCTTCAGGACGGGGTGGCGAATCCCGGACCCAAGTGGCAAATTTCCTGCCCCGAGGCCGGATTTCGCGATAGGAGGCTGTCCCTGAACTTCGTCAGGCAGGGCGAGATCGTCGTGGGTCCGGACACGTGCATCTAAGGCCAGAGGGCGGGCGAGGCTTGACCCCGCCCGCGTCTGGGCACCCGGTTCGCCCCCGGCTCAGTGCCGGTAGCTTGCCTTGAGCGATCCCCAGGTCCTGGCTTGGGCCGGAGTGTCCGCGCAATGGCCCGGACCGATCAGGCCGTTGTTGTAATTGTCGAGCGTCGTCGCCGTCGCATTGACGGAAGACGGCGGAAGCGTGCCTGAGCCGACCGGCGGCACGACCAGCCCACCGATCTGAGCATCCGCGGTCGCGATCGCCGCGTTCGCCGCCGACGGGTCTGCTCCATTGAGGATGTTCAGCTTGGCCGCGATCAACTGGTGCGCCAGGATCACGAGCCCGTTACCCCCGGCTGGCTGATTGAGGATCGACAACAAATCCGCCGCGTTGTAGGTCACGCTGCCGAGCGTGAGGCTCGCCGTCGGCCACGCGCCGGCATGGTTCTTCCAGTAGCCGAGCGTGAACGTGCAGTTCTGCGCAGCCGGGCTCGTCGTGGCGAACACGGTCGGTGAATACGGACTCGCCGGGTGCGAGGTATCGCACAGGACGTAGGCGCGCACCGCGTACTCGGTGGCCGGCTCGAGTTCATCGACCATCGTGCTCAGGAGACCGCTCTCGTCGAACAGCTCGCCCAACTCGACGGCCTGCCAGTGCCCGGCGGCCAGCCGATAGTCGCCGGCGGTGCCTTCGACAATCCACTCCGGCTTTCCGTAGAACTCGCCGTGATGCACGCTGGGATCGCCGTCGGCCGGCCATCCGGTCGCATCGAAGTCGGCCCGCTTCATCCAGTCCACGGCGAAGCCGAGCGGCGCGCCGCTGTCGCCCGCCTGGATCGAGAGGCGGACGCTCGAGGGCCGGCTTCCCAGCACCTGGACCGACGGGGCATCGAAGAACTCCTGGGCAAACGCCGCCCCCCCTTGAACCGCGACGGCGAAGACCGCGAGGGTCGCAATGATTCGAACGCCAGTTTTCATGGTGTCTCCTTCCGCCCCATTCGAGGGCGACGAGCAACATTCACCGCTGGGCTCTCGGGGAGTTCTATTGCAGGGGGAGCAAGCTCGGCCCGGAGCGCACAAAGGCTACGCCCCGGCACAGGGTGGGTCAATAATTCAGTAGTTCGTCGAAGGTGTGTAAGAAATGCTTCGCTTGGCGGGACGGTATCCGCACTCACGATCGGGCCGCGCCC
>JBDTYW010000026.1:0-12054 GCA_040005445.1 Candidatus Eiseniibacteriota bacterium | reverse complement strand
TCTCCTGGATCGCGACCTCGTCCGGCGTGCCCTTCTTGAAGATGCCGCCGATGCCCGTGTAGACGTCCTCGGTGTTCTCGCGCACGACGATCAGGTCCACGTCCTCGGGCCTCTTGTCCTTGAGCGGGCACAGGTGTTCGGCGTAGAGCTTGACCGGCCGGAGGTTGACGTAGAGGTCGAGGCCGAAGCGCAGGCCCGAGATGATCGCGCGCTCGAGGAAGCCGACCTCGATGCGCGGGTCGCCGATCGCGCCCAGCAGGATCGCGTGCATGCCCCTGACCTCGCCGAGCACGGAGGCGGGAAGCGTCTCCTTGGTCTTCAGGTAGTGTTCGGCGCCGAACGGATAGCGCGTGGTCTCGAACGTGAAGCCTTCGAGCTTCGAGACGCGCTCGAGCACCTTGAGGCCCTCGGCAACGACTTCGGGGCCGATGCCGTCGCCGGGGAGCACGCCGAACGCATAGTGACGCTGGGCCATGGGAGGGGCTTTCCTGGGACGAGGGGGTCAGGCGTTCGCGGTCGCGAGTTTCGCGACCTCATGGACTTCGAAGTCGGTCAGCACGCGGGGCGAGGCCTTCGCGGCCTTGAACACCGCCTGGACGACGGGTTCGTCGGCCTTGTAACCGTGTTTCTCGAGCCAGAACACGACGTTCGAGAGGCCGCACATCGGTCCGACTTCGATCTCCTGCTCGCGGCCGACCATCGAGGCGGGCACGCCCGAGTAGACGCGATCGGCAAGCCAGGAATCGCCCTTCTTATAGGCCTTGATCACCGCCGCCGCGTGCACGCCGGTGCCGGTGCGGAACGCGTCGCGCCCGACCACCGGGTAGTTGACGGGGATCGGCACCTCGCATGACTCCGAGACCACGCGCGCGTAGTCGGGCAACGCGGACAGGTCGTGGTCGATCCAGCCCATGAGTTGGAGGTTGACCAGCAACTGGTCCATGGGCGTGTTGCCCACCCGCTCGCCGATGCCGAGCGCGCAGCCGTGGATGCGGTCGGCGCCGGCGGCGATCGCCGCGATGGAATTGATCACGCCGAGTCCGCGATCCGAGTGGCCGTGCCAGTCGATCTTGATCGTCGGGTCGATGCCCTTGACCCATTCGCGCGTCCAGTGGACGAGGTTCGCTGCGCCCGCGGGCGTGGCGTGGCCGCAGGTGTCGCACAGGCACAGCCGCTTCGCGCCGGCGCGGATCGCGGCGGCGAACAGCTGCTTGAGCGTGTCGGGGTTCGCGCGTGTCGTGTCCTCGGTGACGTACATCACGCTCAGGCCTTCCCTGACCGCGAACGCGACCGCCTCCTCGGTGTGCTTGAGCATGCGCGCGATGTCCCAGTCCTCGGCGTACTGGCGGATCGGCGAGCTGCCGATGAACGTGCAGACCTCGATCGGCAGGCCGACCTTTTGGCTGATCTCGGCGACCGGGCGAATGTCGCTCTCGAGCGTGCGCGCGGCACAATTCGCGGTGACCTTGAGCTTCGCGTCCTTGATCTCCTGGGCGAGCCGGGTGACGTGCGCGACTACGTGGGGGCCGGCGCCGGGCAGGCCGATGTCGGCGGTCTGGATCCCGAGCTTGTCGATCAGGTGGAGGATCTCGAGCTTCTTCTCGATCGAGGGCGAGGTGACGCTGGGCGACTGCAGGCCGTCGCGCAGGGTCTCGTCGTCGAACTCGATCGTCCGCGTGGGGGCGGGCATGGGATCGCCCTGGACATTCCAATCGAAGATCAGCTCGTGTTCGGCCGGGCGCATTCGGGCTCCTGGAGCTCTGGCCCCGCGCGGCGCGGGGGAGGATGGGGCTGCAAAGTTCGTTTCGACCCAAGGTTCGCGTGCCCGCCCGCGGGTGTCAAGCCGCAAGCGGACTGCGCCGATAACCGGAATCCAATGAGACGGATGGATTTCCCACGCGCGGCGGTGCTCACGGCAGGAGCCCTGGTCCTCGCGCTCGCGCTCGCCGGCTGCGGAGGCGGCGGGCGCACGAGCAACGACGACGCCCGCGAGGCCGCCGAGCTCGCCCGGGCGAAGCCGAAGAGCGCGCTCGATGTCGAGGCGGACCGCGCCGCTGCGACCGCGGAGGCGCCGGGCGCCGCCGGTCCGGCCGTACTCGCCGGCGACGCTCCCGAGGCCAAGCAGCTTCCGGCGGACGTGCAGGAGGCCCTCAAAGGCTCCGTCGAACCGTGGCTGTTTGCCTGGCGCGCCGCGCTCGGAACGTTCCGCGCCACCGAGCTCGCGAATACGGGCTCGCGAGCACTGGTTGAGGATGACGTCGTCCCGTTCGACGGCAACGCCGAGGGCCAGGACCTGCGTCTCCTGTACCTCGCGACACCGTCCCCGGGCGGCGCGGTCCTGCTCGATCCGCACCTCGAGTGGACGCTCAGCGGCGAGGCGGGGCGGGTGAGGGCGACGCGCGGCGGCTGGCCCGGCGTCGAGATGATCGACCTCACGACGCACATCCGGCAGCGCGTGCTCGAAGCGAAGGGCCCGGGCGCCCGCATCGACGGGGCGGTTTGGCTCGACGAGCGGCGATTCGTCGTGTTCGCCGCCGAGCGCCTCGTGCCGAATCCGTGGCGCGGGGGACCGGTGGTCTACCTCGTGGACCTCGCGAGTCGCCGGGTGACGCGCTTCGCGGGACCGGGCTGCGAGTACCGCGCCTACCGGGAGGTGGGATCCGGCTTCGATCGTCGTTTTCGTGCCGGGCTGCCCGGCGTGGGCTTCGAGTCATCGCTGGCGAAGAACTAGCGCCGCGAGGCGGATCGACCCCGACTCCCGAATCCTTCGCAGACTTCGCGTCGTTTCTAGGGCGAAGATCTCAAGTCTATCCGGCATAGCCCGTTGGGGAGCCCGGCCGGCACGTCTCCCGGTGGGGCCAGCCCGCCCGGTCAAGTCGAAGTCAAGCCCCCCACGACAGTCTTTCGGACATCCCCAAGCGGGAGCCGCCACGTGGCATCGAGTTCTCGCGGCGGGTTCCGCATTCCGAAAGGAGTGTTGCGCGTGCGCCTGGCTACGAAGCTCCCACTCGTCCTCGCCATCGGCTTGATGGCGTGTGCCACGAGCGCCCATGCCTACGTTGATCTGAACGCGAATCGGATCGACGATCGCATCGAACGCGTCCACGTCGTGGGCTGGAACGCGGCTTTCGAGAACGACGACCCCACGCAGCGCATGTCGATCGGCGTCGAGAATGCGGCGGAGATCAGGTACGCCGTGTACGTCATGTACGACCACAAGCCGGTCGAGTTCGACCGCACGACCCTGCTGGCCACCGGCGTCTCGATGGCGTGGCCGTTCACCTACATTCCCTACATCGAAACCCATGCGAGCTGGGCGCAGGTCGCGCTCATCTCGAACCTTCCCGGCGTGACCCGCGTCGAGGCGATTCCGGTCGAGTACGCGACCAACCACTACGCGACGCGGGTGCTGCGCGCGCGCGACGCCCGGGGCCTGACCCAGGCCGAGGCCTATGAGCTGTTTCCGAACGCGCGCCAGCACCTGGGCCTCGACGGCAACGGCATCGTGATCGCGATCCTCGACACCGGCGTCAACGACGACGTCGACCAGTTCATCGCCGGCTACCCGGGCCACGAATCGCTCCACGGCAAGTTCCTCGGCGGCGGCGAATTCTTCTGCGGCAATTCCCTGTGCACGACGCCGTTCACCTCGAGCGTGAACCCGCAGGATCACGGCTCCGAGGCATCGAGTTACCACGCGACGCACGTCGCCGGCACGGCGATGGGCACCGGCGGCCCGGGCGGCTTCTTCGCGGGCGTCGCTCCTGCCGCGCGCCTGGTCGACTGCAAGGTCCTCTCCGATGCCGGCGCCAGCGTAGGCGGCAGCAATCGCGGCCTCGAATGGGCGATCGCGAACCGGCGCACGCTGTGGGCGGGCCTCTCTCCCGGCAGCATCTGGCAGGGGATCGACGTCGTGAGCATGTCGCTCGGCTCGACCGAGTGCGCGGGCGGCAGCGGCACAAGCAACGGCGCGAGTTCGACGCTCGTCGGCGTGGCCGTGGATTCCGGCCTGGTGGTCGCGATCGCGACCGGCAACGACGGCTCGACCAACTGCATCTCCTCGCCGGCGGCGGCCGACAAGTCGATCGCGGTGGGTGCCTCGACCCACAATCGGACGATCAACCGGGCGGACGACCAGGTGACCTCGTTCTCGAACGAAGGCCCGCGCACCGACGACGGCGACGCCGATCACTTCGACGAGATGAAGCCGAGCGTCGTGGCCCCGGGCGCCGGGATCATCTCCGCGTTCGGGGACCCGACCTCCGACGGGTCGGAATACCAGCAGCTCTCGGGCACGAGCATGGCCACGCCATGCGTGGCCGGCTGCATCGCCCTGATCCTCCAGGCGAACCCCGCGCTCACGCCGATGCAGGTCCGCTCGATCCTGCAGAACACCGCGGAGCACAACGTGCCGACGAGCAAGGTGTCCGGAGACCGGGGGCAGGATCCCTACGGGCTCGACGCGAACTACGATCCGAGCTGCGGCTGGGGCCTTGTGGACGTCTACGCCGCGGGCAAGGAGGCGCTCAACAGCGCGTCCGGAGTCCAGGTCGTGCAGGTCAAGGGCACCGCGCTGCCGGCAAACGGGCGCATCGACTTCCAGTGGTACACGCAGCGCGAGTTCCCGTTCCTGGGTTTCAACGTCTATCGCGCCCCGGACGCGGGCGGCGCACCGGGCCCGTTCGTCCAGCTCAATACGCTGCCGATCGCGCCGTCGGGTCACTCCGGCATCCAGGGCCTCTCCAACCGCACGCTCTACACCTACCCGGACAACTCGCCCGCGCTCGCGCTCGGGCAGACCTACTGGTACCGCGTGGATTGGATCGACCTGACCAGCGCGGCGCACCAGGAGCCGCCGGTGCCGGTCGCCTACGGCACGCTGGCGCGCATCGCGACCGCCTACTACCGCATCGTCCACAACGCGGTCGACAACGACCTGCTGGTGCGCCTCGGCAGCGACCTCAACTACGACCCGGGCACGCTCGGCGCCGCGAACTTCGAGGTGCTCGGCCCGGGCGAGGGGTCGCAGGACAGCGCGGTCGTCATCCTGCCGGCCGCGGTGCCCGCGAACACGGGGACGTCGACGCTCGGTACGATCGAGCACTACTGGTCCGTCGGCTTCCGTCAGGGCGACGGGGCCGAGCCCTATTTGCCGCCGACCATGGCTCACCCGTGGTTCCTGCGCGTGGTCGAAGCCGGCTACGTCAACCGGCAGGGGCGGGTCACCGCGTTCTCGCTGTTCGTCAACAACTCGCCGGGATCAGCCGGCGGCACGACCTACGTGACCGATCACCAGCCGATGCCGCAACCGACCGTCGAAGGCGGGGCCGTCCCGGTCACGCTGTGGATCCCTGAGCAGCAGGCGACCCCGGCGAAGATTGCGTACTTCGAGGGGACCTCGGAGGCGGGCGGCAATCGGTTGTCCCTCGAACTCGCCACCGAGATGCCGGGAGCGCGCGCGATGGTCTATCGCTCGAGCACCGACGATTTCGCGACACGGCAGCCGCTGACCGCGCAGGCGATTCCGGTCGAGGGCACGAGGTTCGAGTATCTCGATGCCCAGGTGAGCGCCGGGGCCACGTACTCGTACTGGGTCGAACTGCTCGACGGCAACGGGGGTTCGATCATGAACGGCCCGGTGACGATGGCGGCGGGGGGCGTGCAGCTCGCGAGCGTCGTGCTGGCGCCGCGGCCGAACCCGTTCGCGTCGAGCACCGTGCTCCAGTACACGCTGGGGGCGGATCGTGCACCCTCCGGATCCGCGCTGGTCTCGGTCGTCGTCCATGACTCGCGCGGGCGGGTCGTGCGTACGATCAAGCACGAAGTCGAGACCGCGGGACCGCACCAGGCGGAGTGGAACGGGGAGGACGATCGCGGCGCGCGGGTGGCCGCGGGCGTGTATCACGTCTCGTTCCGGGCGGGATCGTCGCTGATCAAGAACCTGAAGCTGGCCGTCGTCCGCTAGCCGGGCGGGGGAGCCGTGGCGGGGGCGGAGCAAAGGATCGCTCCGCCCCGTTTCCTTCCCGGGCGTGTCAGCTCGCGCGAACCACCATCGCGATGCCCTGCCCGCCGCCGATGCACGCCGAGGCGACGCCGATCGACTTGCCCTGCTTCGCCAGCTCGAGCAGGAGCGTGTAGACCAGCCGCGTGCCGGTCGCGCCGAGCGGGTGCCCGAGCGCGATCGCGCCGCCGTTGACGTTGACCTTCGCGCGGTCGAGGCCGAGTTCCTTCTCGACCGCGAGGTACTGTCCGGCGAACGCCTCGTTGATCTCGAACAGGTCCACCTGCTCGAGCTTGAGGCCTGCGCGCTGGAGCGCGGCGCGGATCGCCGGGGCCGGGCCGATCCCCATCTCCCTCGGCTCGACGCCCACGTACGCCCAGCTCACGACCGAGCCCAGCGGCGTGAAGCCGCGCGCACTCGCGACGTCGGCGGTGGTGACCACGACCGCGGCTGCGCCGTCGACGATGCCTGAGGCATTGCCCGCGGTGACCGTCGACTCGGGACCGAAGTGCGCGGGCAGCTTGCCGAGTGCGTCGCGCGACGGGGCCACCTGGAAGTGGTCGTCGGCCGAGACGATCGTCGGCTCGCCGCGCTTCGACGGAATCGTGACCGGCACGATCTCCTCGGCGAATCGCCCGGACTTCGTGCGCTCGGTGCCCGCGGTGTGCGAGCGCATCGCGTAGTCGTCCTGGGCCTCGCGCGTGATACCGTAGATCTTCGCGAGGTTGTCCGAGGTCTGGGCCATCAGGCAGCCGCAGTAGGAGTCGTTGAGCGCGACCGCGAGCGAGTCCTCGAGCGCCGGCTGCTGGCCGAGCCTCTGCGCGGAGCGCAGCCCGTGCACGACGTGCGGCGCCTGCGACATGTTCTCCATGCCGCCGGCGAGCACGACCTTCGCCTCGTCGAGCAGCAGCATCTGCGCCGCGTTGACGATCGACTGGATGCCCGAGCCGCACAGCCGATTGACCGTGAGCGCGGGCACGGTGATCGGCAAGCCCGCCTTGAGCGCGACGTGGCGCGCGCCGTAGAGCGCGTCACCCGAGGTCTGCATGGCGTTGCCCATGACCACGTGATCCACTGCGTCGGCGGGGACACCCGCGCGCTCGAGCGCGCCCTTCGCCGCGATCGCGCCCAGCTCGATCGCGGAGACGGTTGCGAGCGCGCCGCCGGGCCTGCCGTCGCCGCGCTTGCCGCCGATCCACTCGGCCATCGGCGTGCGCGCGCCGCCGACGATGACCAGCTGCTTGCTCATCGCGCCCCTCCCGCGGAGTAGTCGTAGAATCCGCGACCCGACTTCTTGCCGTGCCAGCCCGCGAGCACCATGCGCTTGAGCAGGGGCGGCGGGGCGAAGCGGGGCTCCTTGAACTCGTCGAACATGATGTTCGCGATGTAGTACGTCGTGTCGAGCCCGACGAAGTCGAGCAGCGTGAGCGGCCCCATCGGGTGGCCGCAGCCGAGCTTCATGCCGTTGTCGATGTCCTCGCGCGTGGCGACGCCCGACTCGAGCACGCGGATCGCATCGAGCAGAAACGGCACGAGCAGGCGGTTGACCACGAAGCCGGGCGTGTCCTGTGCGCTGACGACGACCTTCGGCAGCTTGACCGCGAATGCCTCGACGGCCTGGAACACGGCGTCGTCGGTCATCGGCGTGCGCACGACCTCGACCAGCTGCATCAGCGGGACCGGATTGAAGAAGTGCAGGCCGACGAAGCGCGCCGGGCGTTTGGTCTTCGCCGCCATCTCGGTGATCGAGAGCGACGACGTGTTCGAGGCGAAGATCGCGTCCTTGGAGACGACCGCGTCGAGCGCGGCGAACACCTCGTGCTTGGCGGCGATGTTCTCGATCGCGGCCTCGATCACGAGGTCGCAGTCCCGCAGGTCCTCGATCTTCGTCGTGCCGTGGATGCGGCCCAGGATGTCCTGCTTTGCCTCGGCGGTGAGCTTGCCCTTGTCCACGCCGCCCTGGAGGAACTTGTCGATGCGCGCCGTGCCCTTGGCCAGCGCGTCGTCGTTGACTTCGCGTACGCGCACGTCGAAGCCCGCCTGGGCGGCGACTTGCACGATGCCCGAACCCATGAGGCCACAGCCGATCACGCCGACCTTCTGAATCGCCATCGAGTGGATCTCCTGCATGACTGGTGATCGAGGGAACGCGAGTCCTTGCGAACGGACGGACGATGCGCGAGGGAGCGCCCGGAATGCGTCACGGGCGGGTGACAACGAGGTTCGAGCGGCAGTCTAGCGCAAGCGTACGGCCCGCGCAAACGAGCGCCCCGGCCGTGCTGCTGTGCTATGCTTCGCGCGCCCTTTCGGGCATCACGCGCGGCCCGGGATCCGCGTCTCGTGAGAGCCATCTCGATCCGGTTTTCGTGAGGAGGATTCCATGCACCTGGGCCGCGCCCGACGATTCCCCGTTGGACTTGCCACGCTCCTGTTCGCCGCTTCCTGCGGGACGCCGGCGTGGGCCGATGGGCCCACCGCCGCGCGCTCGGCGTTCCCCGATCGTCGCTTCGATGCCGTGACCGCGGCCGATGCGGGACTCGCGGGCGCCGGGCTGGCGACCGACGGCCATGCCTCGCTCTACGCGAATCCCGCGCTCGCGCTCGAGAGCCCGGCTCTGTTCCGGATCTCGGGGCTCCTGTCGCAGCCCCATCGGGACGACCTGCGCGCCTCGACCACCGACTACCAGGACGGCAGCGGGTTCGCCGCGCTCGGCGAAGTGGGCGCGCGCGGGCGCGTGAAGGGGCTCGGCGTCGCGGCCTACTTCGCGCAGCCCCACTACGAACACCAGGAGACGCGCTTCGTCGGCGTCGACCCGGGGACCGGCCAGGTCACCGGTGATCCGTTCCCGCGGCGCAACAACTTCACGAGCGCGACGCGCTATGCCGGCATCGGCCTCGCGGGTCGCCTCGCGAACGGGCTCGTGATCGGCGTGGGGGGCGAGGCCGTATTCCTCAAGGAGCGCTACGTCTCGACGCCCCAGGTCCCGGCCGGCGTGCCGGCGGATTCGTTCCTCGTCGACCGCAAGGGCTCGGCGATCGGCGGCGCGGTCGGGCTCGCCTACACCGCGCGCGGGCTGGTGACGATCGGCGCTTCGTACCACCGGGCGGGCGGCGTGCGCTACGACGACGGCGGCTCGGACGACGCGCCGGCGTTCGCGCTCGTCGGCGTGCGCGTCGGGCGCACGGCCGGTTCGTCCGGATACGCCGGTGCGCGCTTCCTCGGCGCGCGCGACGTCGACCTGGCCGAGCCCACCGGCACGCCGCAGACGGCCGCGTCGCGTGCCGAGTACGCCGCCGGCTACGCCTACCTCGATCCGGCGGGAACGTGGAGCTTCCGGATCGGCGGCGGCATGTCGCCCCGGCCCCAAGCCGGCGCGATCAAGCTGTCGCGCTTCGGCGTCGCGGTGGGCGCGGGCAGCGACGGCGCGCGCGTGAGTCTCGCCTTCGCCCACACGGGCGAGTTGCGCCAGGGGGGGCGGTCGTCGTCGCGCAACCTGATCGCCGCGACGGTCGAGGTTTCCAGGTGAGCGCCGGGCTTCCCCGCGAGACGGGCAAGGCCTGGCGACTGAACGTGACCGTGCTGCCCGCGCGCTATGCCGTGTGCAAGCTCGACGCGCTCGCACCCGCGCCCGAGTGGGGCCTGCGCGGCCCGTTTGGCGCGATCACCCGGACCGAGAGCGAGCTGTGCGTGATCTGCCCGGAGCGCGACGTGCCGCCCACCGTCGAGCGCACGGGCGGCTGGCGTTCGCTGCGCATCGCCGGCCAGTTGGACCATGCCCATGCCTCGGGCGTGCTCCTGACCGCGGCCGAGCCGCTGGCGCGGGCCGGGATCCCGATCTTCCCGGTGACCGCCTCGGCTTCGGGGTTCGTCTTCGTGCGGGAAGAGCACCTTTCGCGCGCGATCGAGACGCTTGCCCAGTGGGGTCACCAGATCCGCGAAATCGCGACCTGACGGGGGGCCGGTCCCGCCCCCGGTCGGCGGGGCCCGGCGGCCGTGCTGTGGCCCTTCCGGGGGCCCCGGGCGGCATGCTAAGCTGCGCAGCGATCCGTTCTTCCCCATGGCAACGCCGACGCGAGAGTGGCGGAACTGGCAGACGCGCCGGATTTAGGTTCCGGTGGGGAAACTCGTGGGGGTTCAAATCCCCCCTCTCGCATCCGCCCCGCCAGTCGTCGGCCGCGTGGAAGCCCGGGAGCCAGCCCCGCAATCCCCAGTCGCGCGCGTCCCCCCGGGGGAGGCGCGAGGAGAATTCATCGTCTTGAACGTCCAGGTGAAAGAGGAGTCCGCGACCCGTCGCGTGTTCGAAATCGAGATTCCGCCCGCGGAGATCGAGCAGGAGCTGGAGCGCGTGGTCGCCGACACGGCGCGCCGCGCCGCGTTGCCCGGGTTCCGCAAGGGCAAGGTTCCGCGCTCCATGCTCGAGCAGCGCTTCGGCGCGTCGTTCGAGCAGGAGACGCTGGAGCGCTCGATCGAGCGCGCCTGCCGCCAGGCGTTCGCCGAGGGCAATTACGCGCCGCTGCTGCCGGCGGAGATCGAGGATCTGAAGTACTCGGCCGCCGGTCCGCTGACGTTCAAGGCCACGATCGAGGTTCGCCCCGAGGTGACCGCGGCCGACTACAAGGGCGCCCCGGTGACCCGCCGGACGCGCGAGGTCACCGAGGCCGACGTCGAACGGGAGATCGCCTCGCTCGAGGAGGCGAGCACCCAGTGGCTGGACGTCGAGCGTCCGGCCCAGGACGGGGACCTGCTGGTGGTGGACCATGTCCGCCTGGACGCCCGGGGCCAGTCCCTCAAGTCGAGCCGCCGGCGGGACGTCGAGATCCTCCTGGGCAGCGAGGGGCTCCTGCCGGCGTTCCAGGAGGGCTTGCTGGGCGCCTCTGTCGGGGAGAGCCGGACCCTCAAGGTCTCCTACCCGGCGGACTTCGCGAACGCCGAGCTCGCCGGGAAAGACGTGCAATTCCACGTCAAGGTGCGCAAAATCAGGGAGAAGAAAGTGCGGCAACGGGACGATAACTGGGCGAAGGAGACTTTCGGGGTCGATAGCCTCGAGGACCTCGTGGCCCGGATCCGGCTCAACCTCGAGGGGGAGGCCAAGCTGGCCTCGCGCCGCGAGGCGGAGGATGCGCTGGTCGAGGCGATCGTGGACAAGAACACGGTTCCGGTGCCCGAGCGCTGGCTCGAGCGCAAGACCGAGGAGGAGCTCGACGAGCTGGTGCGTCGCGCCGGCCAGCCGGTGCCGGAGGGCGAGCTGGACCAGCTCAAGGGCCGGGTGCGCGCATCCCTCGAGCGCCAGGTGCAGCGGGAGTTCCTGCTCGAGGCGATCGCGCGGCAGGAGAACCTGGCGGTCACCGACCCCGAGGTCGGCGAGGAGCTGGGCAAGTTGCTCGCCGCGGGCGGGCGCGTCGCCCAGGAGTTCCGGGCGCTTTCGCCCGAGCAGCGCCGGAGTCGTGTCAAGGACGTGTTGGAGCGCCGAAAGGTGTTCGACTTCCTGCTCGAGCATGCACAGGTGACCGAGGAGAAGGCATCCAACGAATCGACGCTCGTCGCCGGGGCCTGACCCGGCGGCGGAAGCCGCCAACGCAACGGACGGAGAACCATTCACATGGCCCTCGTGCCCATCGTCGTCGAACAGACCAGCCGCGGAGAGCGCGCGTACGACATCTTCTCGCGCCTGCTCAAGGACCGCATTGTCTTCATCGGGACGCCGATCGACGACCAGATCGCGAACCTGGTGATCGCGCAGCTCCTGTTCCTCGAGGCCGAGGACCCGGACCGCGACATCTGGCTCTACATCAACTCGCCCGGCGGCGTGGTCACGGCCGGGCTCGCGATCTACGACACGATGAAGTTCATCAAGCCGGACGTGGCGACGTACTGCATGGGCCAGGCCGCATCGATGGGCGCGGTGCTGCTCGCGGGCGGCGCGGCGGGCAAGCGCTCGGCGCTGCCCAATTCGCGCATCATGATCCACCAGCCGCTCGGTGGGACCCAGGGCCAGGCTTCGGACATCGAGATCTACACCAAGGAGATGCTCAAGACGCGCGAGCAGCTCAACG
>JBDTYW010000025.1:0-12088 GCA_040005445.1 Candidatus Eiseniibacteriota bacterium | reverse complement strand
ACCACGACATCAACAACGCGCTGGTCGGCGTGGTCGGCAACGCGCAGTTGCTCGGCTTCGGCCCGGCCGCGGCGCTGCCCGGCGTGAGGGAACGGCTCGAGGTCATCACCCGCGAGTCCAATCGCATCAAGCAGGCCACGTTGCGCCTGTCGGAGCTGAAGCAGGCCCTCCTGATCGAGGGCCGGTCCCAGGGAAGGGGAGCCTGACCATGAGCCGGACCGCCGCCGCCCAGCACACCCGCACGCGCGCCAGCACGAAGCTCGCCCGCCCGCGTCCCACCACCCACGGCGGGGGCCGCGCGAGTGCGCGCCGTCACCTCGAGCTGCTCGCCGGCGCACTGGGCTGGACCTCGGTCGAGCTCGAACGCCAGGGCGCGGCCTGCGAGGCCGCCTACGCGGCGGGCGGGCGTCCGGCCACGGCGGCCGCGTTCGAAGCGCGGCTCCTGGGATGGTCGCGGGAAGTGGTCGAGCGCCGGCCCGAGGCGATCGAGTCGAAGCGCCTGACTGCGCTCGCCGAACTGGCCCAGATCGCCCGCGACGCCGAGAGCACCGAGGCGGCGCTGACGAGCGCGCTCGCCGCGCTCCGGCAATCCGTGGGCTTCGAGAACGCGACGTTCTTCCTCTACGACCGCATCACCGAAACGCTCGTGCCGGCGGCGACGAGCGGAGCGCACGTCGATCTCATCCCGGAGGTGCAATTCGACCTCGGGCAGGGGCTCTCCTCCTGGGTCGCGCGCTCGCGCCGACCGGTCCTGCTCGCCGAACTGCGCGGCGACGAGGACAGCGAGACTCCCGGCGCCCGCCCCGGCTCGTTCCTGTCGGTGCCGCTGATCGTGGCGCGCGACCTGGTCGGCGTGCTCAACGTGGGCCATGCGCGTCCGGGTGCGTTCACCGAGGCGGACAAAGACCTCCTGTCCGCGGCGGGCGCGATCCTCGCGTCGACGCTGGCGCGCCAGGCCGCGTTCGACGAGGCGCGGCGCCGTTCGCTCACCGACGACCTGACCGGCCTCGCGAACCGCGCGCACTTCGAGGCGCGCATCGCCGAGGAGATCGAGAAGTCGCGCCGCTACGGCTACCCGTTCTCCCTCGTGCTGGTCGATCCGGAGCGCTTTGCGTTGCTCAACCAGGCCTACGGCCGCGGTTATGCGGACAGCTGCCTGGTCTCGCTCGCCGGGCTGCTGAAGCAGTGCGTGCGCAAGAGCGACGTGGTCGCGCGGCTCGCGCCGGGCGACGAGTTCGCGCTGCTGCTGCCGCACCAGGGCCTCGAGCCCGCGCGCGCGGCGGCCGAACGAATCCAGGCCGCGATCGGCGCGCATTCGTTCCCGCGGCGTCGCCGCCTCTCGGTGCGCCTCGGCGTGGCGACGTTCCCCCAGGATGGAAGCGACGGCGAGACGCTGATCGCGCGGGCGCGTCCGTGAGCATCGTCTCTCCCGAGGCGGCCCAGCCGGGCCGCATCCTGGTGGTGGACGACGAGGCCGCCGTGGCCGACGTCTTCCGCGACTTCCTCGTCCTCATGGGCGGGCACGAGGTCGAGACCCGCGCGTCCGGCCAGGAGGCGATCGAGTCGTTCGCCAGCTTCCAGCCCGACGTGGTCCTGACCGACCTCAATCTCGACACCAACATGTCCGGCCTCGACCTGATGCGCCGGCTGAAGGGGATGGACCCAGACCTGCCGGTGATCCTGGTCACCGGGCAGGTCTCGATGCAGAGCGCGATCGCGGCCCTGCGCGAGGGCGCGTACGACTACATCACCAAGCCCTGCGACCTCGAGGAACTCGGCCAGTTGCTCGGGCGCGCGCTCGCGTCGCGGCGGCTCACCGAGACCAACCGCAACCTGATGAAGGAGCTCACGCTCGCCAACGAGATCCTCCAGCGCCACGAAACCGAGCTCAGGGAGCGCATTCACATCGCGACCTGGCGCATGCGCACGCTGTTCGAGCTGTCGAAGGAAATCGCGCAGGACCTCGGGTTCGAGTTCCGCTCCCACCTCGTATGCGAAAAGGCGCGTCAACTCACCGGCGGTGTGGTGGCCGCGCTGTTCGTGCGGCCCGAGGACGAGCCCGCGTACCGGTTGCGCGCCACGGTCGGGCTGAGCGACCTGATGCCCGATCTCTCGTTCGTGGACGGCCAGGGGCTTTGCGGCGACGTCGCCGGTCGCCAGGCCCCGCTGCGTCGCGCGGGCAAGGGTTTCCACGGAGCGCTCGACATGGCCGCGCTGACCGTGGACGATCCCGAGGGCGTGCTCATCGTGCCGCTGATCGCCGATCACCGCGTGCTCGGAGTCATGGTCGTCGCCGGCAAAGGCGGCAGCTTCACGCAGGACGACGAGGACATCCTCGCTCTGTTCGCCTCCTCCGCGGCCGTGGCGCTCTCGAACTCGCTGCTGTTCGAGAAGACGCTCGAGCTCGAACGCCTCAAGTCCGACTTCGTGGCCGTCGTCTCGCACGAATTGCGCACGCCGCTGGCGGTCGTGATCGGCAACCTCGAGCTCGTGTCCGACGAGCGCTACTGGAAGCTCGATCCGCGCCAGGCCGAGTTCCTCTCGGCCGCGTCGACGAACTCGCATCGCCTGCTGCTGCTGATCAACGACATCCTCGACTTCTCGAAGCTGGAGAACGCGAGCCTGCCGCTGACGCGCTCGCCGAACGAGCTGGGCGAGGTCGTCCGCCGGGCTGCCGGGAACCTGCGGCGCTTGTTCGAGGAGCGGGAGCTCAATCTCGTGATCGCGATCCCCGATGACCTGCCGCTCGCCGACATCGATGACCTGCGTATCGTGCAGGTCCTTACGAACCTGATCTCGAACGCGATCAAGTTCTCGCCCGCCGGCGCCCCGGTCGAGATCACGGTCGGGCACGATGGCCTCCAGGCGACCGTGAGCGTGCACGACCGGGGCGAGGGGATCCGCCGGGAGGACATGCCGAAGCTGTTCCGCAAGTTCTCGCAGATCGATTCGAAGTCCACGCGCAAGGCCGGGGGGACCGGGCTCGGTCTCGCAATTTCGAAAGGCCTGATCGAAGCTCACGGCGGCGCGATCTGGGCCGAGAGCGAACCCGGGCAGGGGAGTACGTTCATCTTCACCCTGCCTCTGTTGCTGCAGACCGACAACGCCCGCGCGGCCTGACCGCGCAATGCCGGGGCGAAAGGAATCGCCATGACCGAACGAACGCTCACCGGAAAGCCGCGCCGCCGCGGGCGCGCCGCTGGCGCACGCCGCGCCACGGGGAAGAAGCCCGCGCCGCTCACGCATCTCGGCGCCCTGCCCTGGGCGATGCTGCTGCTGACGTTCAGCGTCGCGCTGGCGGCGGCCGCGGTGTTCACGCGCAAGCCCTTTTGACACCCGTCGAACTTCTGTAGGACACTGCGCCGGAAACGGCGCGTCGATCGCGACGCGCCCATCGGCATGACCCCTCCTGGGAGAAGACTTCGCATGCGCATCCTCGTGACCGGCGGGGCGGGCTTCATCGGATCGAACGTCGCCGACCGCTTCCTCGCCCTCGGCCACGACGTCGCGGTGCTCGACAACCTGAGCACCGGGCGGCGGGAGAACCTCGACCCCCGCGTCCGGCTGTACGAGGCGGACCTGGTGGACGCGGACGCGGTCGAACTCGTCGTCGCCGACTTCCGCCCCGAGGTGGTCGATCATCACGCCGCGCAGATCGACGTGCGCTACTCGGTCGAGCACCCGGCGTTCGATGCCCGGACGAACATCCTGGGCGGCATCGGGCTGCTCGAGGCCTGTGTGCGCCACGGCGTGCGCAAGTTCATCTATGCCTCGACCGGCGGCGCGCTCTACGGCGAAGGCAGGCAACTCCCCGCGACCGAGGACCACCCGGCTCACCCCGAGTCGTTCTACGGCGTGTCGAAGTACGCGCTCGAGCACTACCTGTTCTGCTTCCGCCTCCTGCACCCGCTCGACACCACCGTGCTGCGCTACCCGAACGTGTACGGGCCGCGCCAGAACCCGCACGGCGAGGCGGGCGTGAACGCGATCTTCATCGGGCTCATGTGCGAGGGCAAGGCGCCGACGATCTTCGGCGACGGCGAGCAGGTGCGCGACTACGTGTACGTTGACGACGTCGTGCGCGCGAACGAGCTCGCGCTGACGAAGGGCTCGGGCGAGACCGTGAACCTGGGGTGGGGGAAGGGCGTGTCGGTGAACGACATCGTGCGCGCGCTCAAGGCCATCCTGGAGTTTCCGGGCGAGGCCATTCATGCGGCGCCGCGCGCGGGCGAGGTGCAGCGCATCTACCTCGACGCCTCGCGCGCGAAGGCTGTGCTCGGCTGGACGCCCGAGGTTCCGTTCGAAGAGGGCCTGCTCCGCACGGTGGAGTGGTACCGCGCCGAGCGCGCGGCGGGCCGCCGCTAGCTCGTTTCGTCAGCGGTGGAGGCGGGCGCCCACCCGTAGCGCCCAGCGCCGCGCGCCTGCGCCTTCGACGTGCCCCGCGTTCGTCCGCCAATCGCGCTCGAGCGAGGCCGACAGGTCGACGCCGTCGCGCGGCCACCAGCGCGCCTCGGCGCCCAGCGTACGGGTCCGCTCGACCACCCCCGAAAGCAAGCTCCCCTGCGCCGCGCTCGAGTCCGGGTTGAAGAACTGCCCGAGACCCCCCTCGCCCTGGTCCTGCTGGGCGCCGGAGAGCGCGAACTCGAGCGCCGCCGAAGGCGCGAGCCGTGCCTCGGCGAACAGGCCCCGGCTGTCGGGTCCCGCCGGGTAGCCGATCGGCTTGTCGTGATGGATGAAGTCGGCCCCGTAAAACACCGAATAAACATAGCGATAGACCCGGGTGTACTCGAGCCGCCCGGTCCAGCGTGAAGCGCCCGCGCCGCGCGTGGCCAGCACCCCGCCCTGGTAGCCGATGCGGGTCGGGGACCCGCTGATCCTGAGCCCCTGGTCGTCGAGCAGGAACTCGCCGTAGAGCAGCGTCCCCGGGCGCGCCCGCCACGAGGCATCGATCGCGGCCATCACGTTATTGCGGATGTCGGCGCCCGGCCCGGAGCCGCCGAGCTGGTCGTGCGCCAGGATGCGCTGCACCCAGGTGTAGGGCAAGAGCGGCACGAGGTAGAGCGGCTCCCAGCGCGTGGAGCTGTAGCGCGCCGCCTCGGCCAGGCCGATCGTCAACCGCGGCGAAGGGAACCACTCGAGGCGATGCCCGGCGATGCGTGCCCCGCGCGAGGCGTCGATGTCGCCCGCCAGCGCGGTCGCGCGCACACGGCCGAACAGCGTCGCTCCCAGGTTGAGCGCCGTGACCGGGTCGGCGGTCTCGGACCACAGCAGCGATCCCGTACGGCCCGGGCCCCACGCGTAGCCGATTCGCCCGAGCGAGGCATCGAGGCCGTGCCCCGCGAGCGAGCCGTACGTGTCTTCGCTGTAGGCGATGAAGTCGGACCCGGTGACCAGCTGGTCCGAGAAATTGCGCCCGTTCACGACCCGGCCGGCGTAGGCGTCGAGGTGGAGCAGCAGCCCGCCGGTCTCGAGGTTCAGGCGTCCGCCGAAGCGCGAGCGATCCTCGAACTGCGAGAGGTCCCTCGTGGACACGAGCGCGCCCTCCGCGTAGCCGAAAATGCGCGCCCGCATGCCGTCGGGGTCGCCCGGATCGGTGACGATCGCGAGCGGCGGCGTGTAGCCGGCGGGGGCGGGGTAGCCCCAGTCGACGAGTTCGCGTCCGAACGCGCGCTCGAGTCGCACGAGCGACGGATCACGCGACTCGGGATGGAGGCGCCGCGCGCGCGCCGTGACCGCGGCGACCGTGCGGCGATCGAGCGGACGCGTGTAGACCGTGATCGACGTGTCGGCGAGGCCCGACGCGCGCAGGAGCTCGAACTCGTCCTGGATGGGATCGCGCACCGGGATCCACTCGGCCGTGCCGGCGCTCGGCGAGTGCGGGGCGGCATGCCCCGGGGCATACGCCGCGGGGCCGAGGACCGCGGTCAGCATCAGGGCGAGGACGGCGGTCCGGGCCCTCACGCGCGCGCGAGCATGGAGTCGACGGCTACCCAGTTGCCGCGCTTCGAGGACTCGCGGATGGCGTCGAGCACGAGCTGGTTCTTGAGTCCGTCCTCAAACGTCGCCGCGCCCGGCACGGTCGCCTGGTCGTTGCGGATCGCGTCGCGGATCGCCGCTGCGTAGAGCAGGAACGCGCGCGCCCACGGCGAGTCCGGAACACGCGAGCCGGGCGGGGGCAGGGGCGCGTCCTCGACCGGCACCTCGACGTAGCCGTCGTCGCCGTGCGCACGCTTCCACAGGCGCTGGTGTTCGTCGAGCAGGAGCGATCCCTTCTCGCCGTGCAGCGCGACGCGTGTCCACGGTTCCTCGCGCGAGACCGCCGAGAGCGAGAGGTTGACCTCGCCGCCGTTCTCGAGCCTGAGCCACGCGACCGCGTAGTCGTCGGAGGTAACCGCCCGCGGGCCGCCGGTCTCGGGGTCGGGGCGCTGCGCGATCATGGTCTTGAGCAGGCCGCGCGCGTCCTTGATCTCGCCGACCCACGAGCGGATCGCATCCACCGCGTGCGAACCCAGCGCGCCGAGCACGCCGCCGCCCTGCGACTCGTCGGACCACCACGACCACGGTCTCGTCGGATCCACGCGGAACGCGCCCGCCATGCGGTAGTCGATCGTGTAGATGTGACCGAGGAAGCCCTCCTTCACGAGCTCGGCGAGGCGGCGGCGGCGCGGATTGAAACGCAGCTCATGATCGATCAGGTGGATCTTCCCGCTGGCCTTCGCCGCCGAGTACATCTCCGCGGCCTCGCCCGCGTGGAGCGCGGTCGGCTTCTCGCACAGCACGTGCTTGCCCGCGCGCAGCGCCGCGAGCGTGTGCGGCAGGTGCATGTGCGGCGGCGTGCTCACGGCGACGAGCTCGATCTCGGGCACGGCGAGCATGCGTTCGAGGTCGTCGAACGCGCGCCTCAGCTCGAACTCCTTCGCGAGGTCGTAGGCGCGCGTCATGTTGCGGCTCACCAGCCCGACGACTTCGAATCCCGGCGTGGCCTGGAAGCAGGGGATCTGGGTCGAGCGCGCGAAGCCCGTGCCCAGGATGCCGACTCCGATGGTGCGGTTGCTCATGATCGAGACCTCGAGGCAGGGGAAGGGGCGGCCGCGCGCCGCGCAGCGGTCGGCCCGACGCTAGGCGCGGGGGCGCGCGGCGTCAAGCGCGGCGGTGGGCTACCGGGTGGAGCGGGGCTTGCGGCCGGGGAGGCGCTGGACGATGACCGGCTTGCCGAGCGCGGCGAGATCTTCGGCGGCACGAGCGCGAGTTCTCGTGCGGGAGCAGAAGTCCGCCCACCAGCCGTCGGCGGTGCTGTCGACGTAAAACAGGTATGACTCGCCAGGCCGGAACTTCAGTGCCCCCTCGCAGACCTCGGGACTGATGCCCGAAATCGTGATTTCGCGCTCCGGCGTGCCCTTCCAGATCGACTGCATGTGCACGATGGCGCGTTGCGCGTGGGCAGGGACGCTCCATCGGCTCGGCTTCGGGAGCGTGGAATCTCGGACGGATTCGACCGTGCCGAGAAACACCAGGGTGTGGAGCTTCCGCTCCTCGGCCGGCGGGCCGGGACCCATGCAATCGCAGTCTGGGGCACTTCGGGCCGAGCTCGAGACGACGAGACTGGTGAGCACGATGAGGGAAGCCAGAGCGTACTTCATGCCCTGAGTCTAGCTCTGTCAGTTGCCCAAGTCCATACAGGCAAATTAATTGAACATTGCAATTCAAGTGAAGCATTAGAGATGGTCCCAGGCCTGTCGCCAGTTCTCCCCGCCCCAAACCCTGTGCTATCCTGCGGCCCAGCAACGCATCCCCCCCATGACGAGCCGCAGGCAGCCCCGCGGGGGCCGCCTCCGGCTCTTCTTGCTCAAGCCACGGGAGTGACGATGGACCAGGGTTCCACCCTCGATTCCGCCGACAGCCAGGCGCAGGCCGCCTCCGTCGAGCCCCTGCCCGGGGCCGGACTCGACCGGCCGTACCAACCCGCCGAGATCGAGACCCGCTGGTACGAGGCGTGGACCGCGCGCGGCTCATTCACGCCGCCGCCGCCGCCCGAGGGCGGCTCGAGCGAGCGCGCCCCGTTCGTGATCCTCCTGCCGCCGCCGAACGTGACCGGCAGCCTGACGCTCGGGCACGTTCTCAATCACACGCTGCAGGACGTCGTGATCCGCTGGAAGCGCATGGAGGGCGGGGTTGCGCTCTGGCTGCCCGGCATGGACCACGCCGGCATCGCGACCCAGAACGTGGTCGAGGCGCTCCTCAAGAAGGAGGGCAAGACCCGCCACGACCTGGGGCGCGAAGCGTTCGTCGCGCGCGTGTGGAGTGGAAGGAGCAGTACGGCGGCCTGATCCTGAAGCAGATGCGGCGCCTCGGCGAGTCGGTGGACTGGTCGCGCGAAGTCTTCACCATGGACGAGCCCCGCTCGCGCGCGGTGGCGACCGCGTTCGTGCGGCTCTACGAGAAGGGCCTGATCTACCGCGGCCACTACGTCGTCAACTGGTGCCCGCGCTGCCTGACCGCGATCTCCGACGAAGAGGTGGAGCACGAGGAGTCGGAGACTCTGCTCTATCACATCAAGTACCCGGTCGCCGGCACCGAGAAGCACATCACCGTCGCGACCACGCGCCCCGAGACCCTGTTCGGCGACGTCGCAGTAGCGGTCCACCCGAAGGACCGGCGCTACGCGCACCTCGTGGGCAAGACCGCGATCCTGCCGTTCGCGCGGCGCGAGATCCCGATCATTTCGGACGAGTACGTCGATCCCAAGTTCGGCACGGGCGCGCTCAAGATCACGCCGGCGCACGACGCGAACGACTTCGAGGTCGGCAAGCGCCACGGGCTCGAGCCCGTGATCGTGCTCAACCCGGACGGCACGCTCAACGCGCAGACCGGGGACTTCGCCGGCGAGGACCGCTTCGCGGTGCGTAAGAAGATCGCCGAGATGCTCGCCGATCGCGGCCTGCTCGCGCGCACCGAAAGCCACCGCTACTCGAAGGCGACCTGCAGCCGCTGCGACAGCGTGATCGAGCCGTATCTGTCGCGGCAGTGGTTCGTGAAGATGAAGCCGCTCGCCGAGCCCGCGCTCCAGGCGGTGAAGAAGAAGCAGGTCAAGTTCTTCCCGGCGCGCTGGACGAAGACCTACGGGCACTGGATGACCCACATCCGTGACTGGTGCATTTCGCGCCAGCTGTGGTGGGGCCACCGCATCCCGGTGTGGTACTGCGGCGACTCCGCCTGCGGCGCGCTGACCGTGGCAGTCGATCCGCCGGCGGCGTGCGGCACGTGCGGCAAGGGCGGACTGATGCAGGACGAGGACGTGCTCGACACCTGGTTCTCTTCGTGGCTGTGGCCGATCTCGACGCTCGGCTGGCCGGAGGAGACGGCGGACCTCAAGCGCTTCTACCCGAGCACGTTCCTGGTGACCGGCCCGGACATCATCTTCTTCTGGGTGGCGCGCATGATCATGGCCGGGATCGAGTTTCGGGGCGAGCCGCCGTTCGCGCACGTGCTGTTCAACGGCATCGTGCGCGACCCGCAGGGCCGCAAGATGTCGAAGTCGCTCGGCAACTCGCCCGACCCGATCGCGGTCATGGACGAGTACGGCGCCGACGCCGTGCGCTTCACGGTGGTCTACCTCGCGCCGCTCGGGCAGGACATCCTGTTCGACGCGAAGCGCTGCGAGACCGGCAAGTTCTTCGCGAACAAGCTGTGGAACGCGGCGCGCCTCGTCAAGATGCGTCTCGCCGACACCGATCCGCGCAAGGTCAAGGACGGCCAGCTCGCGCTTACGCTGGCCGACCGCTGGATCCTTTCGCGCTACGCGAACTGCGTGAAGGACGTGACCAGGAACCTCAAGACCTACCGCCTGAGCGAGGCCGCGCAGGCGCTCTACCAGTTCACGTGGCACGAGTTCTGCGACTGGTACCTCGAGATGATCAAGCCGCGCTGGACGCCGGCGGCCGACGGCTCGCTGCCGGACGAGAAGGACGCGCTGACCGCGCGCGTCGTAGCCTCGCGCGTGCTCGACGGCATTCTCCACCTGCTGCACCCGTTCATGCCGTTCGTCACCGAGGAGATCTGGCAGGCGCTGCCGCACACGGGCGAGACCATCACCACGTCGGCATGGCCGAAGGCGAAGAAGGCGTGGTTCGACTCCGAGGCCGAGGAGCAGGTCCAGTTCCTGCAGGAGGTCGTGACCGCGATCCGCAATATGCGCTCGGAGATGAACCTCCCGCCCGCAAAGGTCGTGAACGCGGTGGTGCGCGCCGACGGCGACGCGCTGAAGGCGCTCGAGGCGAACCGCGCGACGCTCGGCCCGCTCGCGCGGGTCGGCGAGTGGACGATCGGCCCCGAGGCGCAGCGCCCGGGCGTGGCGGCATCGTCGATCGTGCGCGGCATGGAGGTGTGGATCCCGCTGGTCGGCCTGATCGATGTCGCGGCCGAGCGCATACGCCTGACGCGCGAGGCCGACAAGGTGCTGAGCGATCTCGAGGGCACGAAGAAGAAGCTCATGAACCAGGACTTCCTCTCCAAGGCGCGCCCCGACGTGGTGCAGCGCGAGAAGGACCGGCTCGAAGTACTCGACCAGACCGTCGTGAAGCTCAAGAAGGCGCTCGAGGCGCTGCGCGCCTAGCGGCCTCCCCGGGAAACGAATCCGTCCCCGCGGTCGACTCCATGGACGAGTCCACCCGGGGCAGCCCCCCCAACCCATGCCATCGGCTCGATCCGCGCCGGGGCCCGGAGGAAACGACATGCACGGAAGATTCCGCCTTTCCGCGAAGACCCAGGCGCCCGCCGCCGCCGCGCTGACGATCGCCGCGCTGATCGCCGCCGCGCCCGCCGCCCATGCCGCCGACCGCGAGCTGACGGTCACGGTCTACAACTCGAACCTCGCGCTGGTGAAGGACAGCCGGGCGCTCGACCTCGGCCAGGGCCGCCAGACATTCCAGCTGACCGGCGTGTCGGCCCAGATCGACCCGACGTCCGTCCACCTCGAGGGCCAGGGCGGCGAGGGCCTGGCCGTGCTCGAGCAGAACTACCGCTTCGACCTGGTGTCGGCCGACAAGGTGCTCGAGCGCTACGTGGACAAGGACATCACGGTGGCGGGCAAGGACGGCAAGACCACCTCGGGCACGCTGCTGTCGTTCGACGGCGGCAGCCTCGTGATCAACCGCAAGCCGGGGATCTCGATCATCAACCGCATGGAGGTCAAGGAGGTCCAGTTCCCCGACCTTCCGGGCGGGCTGATCACGAAGCCGACGCTGGTCTGGCTGCTCGAGAACGGCGGCTCGGCGCGGCGCGACGCGCAGCTATCGTATCTGACGGGCGGGCTGTCGTGGCACGCGGAGTACGTCGCGGTGCTCGATGCCAACGACAAGAACCTGTCGTGGTCGGGCTGGGTGTCGCTCGAGAACAACTCGGGCACGAGCTACCCGGACGCGAAGCTCAAGGTGGTGGCGGGGGACGTCAACCGCGTATCGGACGAGACCCGGTACCCGCGCTCGCAGTTCGAGTCCATGGCGGTCGCGAAGGTCGCAGACCAGGCGTTCGAGGAACAGTCGTTCTTCGAGTATCACCTCTACACGCTCGCGCGGCCGACCACGCTCGCCGACAAGGAGACCAAGCAGCTCTCACTGTTCCCGACGTCGTCGGTCGCGGCGCAGAAGTTCTTCACCTACGAGCGCCAAAAGGACTCGAAGAAGGTGCGCGTCACGATGGAGTTCAAGAACTCCTCGCAGGCCGGGCTCGGCATGCCGCTGCCGATGGGCAAGGTACGGGTTTACAAGGAGGACAAGTCCGGCGCGCAGGAGTTCGTGGGCGAGGACCGGATCGACCACACGCCGAAGGACGAGACCGTGCGGCTCACGATCGGCAACGCGTTCGACGTGACCGGCGAGTACGCCCAGACCGACCAGAGGCGGATCTCCGACAAGGAGGTCGAGACCTCGCACCAGATCAAGCTCCGCAATCACAAGACCGAGCCGGTCACGGTCAAGGTGGTCGAGCCGGCATACGGCGACTGGCGGATCACGACCTCGTCGCAGGACTTCGTCAAGAAGGACGCCCGCACGATCGAGTTCACGGTGACGGTGCCGGTGGACGGCGAGAA
>JBDTYW010000024.1:0-12742 GCA_040005445.1 Candidatus Eiseniibacteriota bacterium | reverse complement strand
TCATCGTGCAGTCGCTGTCGCACAGCTTCCAGCCGTTCACCTGGAAGCTGTACGCCCCGACCTGGGTCGAACTCGGTATCACCGCGGGATCGTTCGCCTGGTTCTTCATGTTCTTCCTGCTGTTCGTCAAGTTCCTGCCGGCGATGGCGATCGCGGAGATCAAGGAGATTCTCCAGACTCCGCTCAAGAAGGTGAAGGCGGCATGAGCAAGAACTTGCAGGGCGTGCTCGCCGTGTTCGAACACCCGGATTCCGTCGTGGAGGCGATCAAGTCGCTCCAGGCGAAGGGCCGGAAGAAGTTCACCGTCATGTCCCCGGTGCCGGACTCGGCGATCGCCGAGGCGATCGACACGTCGCCGTCGCCCGTGCGTTGGTTCACGTTCTTCGGCGGCCTGATCGGCGGCATCCTGGGCTTCACGCTGTGCGCGTGGACCTCCCTCGATTGGCCGCTGCTGACGAACGGCAAGGAGATCCTGTCGATCCCGCCGTTCATGATCATCACGTTCGAGTGCACGGTGCTGATCGGCGGCCTGACGAACCTGTTCGCCATGCTGTTCTTCGCGGGCTTGCCCGACCTCGTGCAAGGCGAGGCTTTCGATGCCCGCTTCGTCGAGGATCGCTTCGGGATCTGGGTGCCGTGTGGCCGCGAGGAATCCGAAGGCGTCGCCGCCACGCTGCGCGGCGCCGGGGCCGAGGAGGTGCGTGTTGACGCCGCGTAAGTACGGGCTGCTCGTCGTGGGCGCCGTGGCGGGCCTGTCGCTGCTGTGGGCGACCGGACTCCTGTCGCTGCCCTGGACGCACGACCTCGACTACCAGGTCTCGATCAAGCCGCAGGAGATGCCGCTCATGCCGCCGGACGGTGTCGTCCCGATCACCGGCCGGATCGACGACGGCAAGCGCGAGGACGCGGGCCGCCTGATGAGCACGGTTCCTGCCGACACGACGTCCCTGCGCCGCGGCAAGAACGCGTTTTACACCTACTGCACGCCGTGCCACGGCATGGGTGGCGAGGGCGACGGCACGGTGGCGCGCAGCCTCCCGATTCCGCCCATCAACCTGACGAACGCCGACCTGCAGGATGCGCGCAGCAACGGCTCCATCTACTACACGATCCGCCACGGCAACGTGATCATGCCCGGATACGCCTATGCGCTGACGCCTGAGCGCACCTGGGACGTGGTCAACTACGTGCGGACGCTGAAGAAGCCATGACCCACGACGCGACCCCCGTTTCCTACGAAGACACCGTCCAGCGCACCGGCCAGGTCGATTTCAAGCGCGGCCGACTGATCGCCGCCGTGCTCACGATCGTGGGCTTCGGCGCGTTCCTGTTCCTGTACACGACGGGTCACCAGAAGTCGGCCTGGCAGGCCTACCTGGTGAACCTGGTGTTCTTCATGGGCATCGCCCAGGCCGGCATCGTGTGGGCCGCGATCGCGCGCACCGCGCGCGGGCACAAGTGGGCGTCGAGCCTTGTGCGCTGCGGCGAGGCGATGTCGTCGTTCCTGCCGGTGGCGTGGGTGCTCATGATGATCTTCCTGTACCTGGGCGGCTCGTCGCTCTATTCGTGGTACGCGGAGCCGATCGCCCAGAAGGCCGCCTGGCTCAACTGGACGTTCTTCGCGGCGCGCAACGCGATCCTGATGGGCGTGCTCGTCCTGATGTCGCGGCACATGCTCGGGCTGTCGCTCCGACCCGACCTCGCGCGGCTCAAGGACCGGGTGCCCGCGAAGCTGCGCGACCGCTACCTCAAGCGTATCGGCAAGGTTGAGCCCGACGACGCGAAGACCCAGCGCAGCCTGCTCGACCTTTCGCCCTGGTTCATCCTGCTGTACTGCCTCGTGTACACGATTTGGGCGTTCGATGTCCTGATGGCGCTTGATCCGCACTGGGTGAGCACGCTGTTCGGCGCGTTCATCTTCATGACGACGCTCTACGCCGGCCTGGCCGGGCTCAGCCTCGCGACGATCTGGACGCGCAAGCCGCTCGGGCTCGAGAGCAAGGTCGCGACCGAGCAGTTCCACACGATCGGCAAGCTGCTGTTCTCGTTCTCGCTGTTCTGGATCTACTCGTACTGGTCGCAGTTCCTGCCGATCTGGTACGGCAACCTGAGCGAGGAGACGCCCTACGTCGTGCTGCGACTGCATCCGCCGTTCCAATTCTGGGCGTGGGTCGTCTTCGCGTGCGCGTTCGCCGTGCCGTTCCTGGGCCTGATGAACTGGACGACGAAGCGGAATCCGCAGCTCCACCAGTGGTTCGCGATCATCGCGCTGATCGGGATCTGGCTGGAGCGCAACCTGCTGATCCAGCCGAGCGTCAACCCGAAGCTGTTCGACCTCGGCCCCGGCCAGATCGGCGTCATGCTCGGGTTCCTGGGCGTGTTCACGCTCACGTTCCTGAACTTCGCGAGCAAGTACCCGATGCTGTCGTCGCTCGGCATCCCGAGCGGCGCGCCTGAGGAGTGGTCGGGGGGGCATTAGCCTACCGCGATCCGAGGGCCTGGTCCCGGCGCGGGCGCAGCGAACTCGCGCCGGGGGTGGGAACGCTCTGCTAGACTTCGGCACCCTTGCCCGGCGACTTGGGCGGTCGCGCACGGGACGAACGCCGGGATGGCGAAACTGGCAGACGCAGCGGACTTAAAATCCGCTGGCCGAAAGGCCGTGCAGGTTCGAGCCCTGCTCCCGGCATCATTGCCCCTCACAAAATTACGCGCGCTTACGACTGTCCCCGCCACCCACCTCCGGCTCGGTAGCTGCTGACTCAGTGACAAGGTCCCGCCGCGGATGGGCCTGTTCCAGGGACTCGGTCCGCCCTCCCCCGTTCCGGGAAAGCGAGCATCGCCCGCTCATGGGATCGCCATCCGCCAAACGAGCCAACTTGTTGCAGGGCAAGGCCGATTGCCCCTGAACCCGCCCGGGAGCGAGTTGGGCAAGCGGCTTGCCCGGAAGTTGTTGAGCCTTTCCGCCCGGAAAGACTGCTAGACGAGTTGCCGCACTGCTCTCCCTATTTGCCCCTATCCGAGGTGCCCTCGATGATGCGCCATCTCTGCCTGTTCGCCGCGCTGCTGTGTTGGGTTGCCACCGCCTCCGCGCAGGTGCTTCGCGATGACTTGTGGGTTACGAACGGGGGGGTCTACGCCTCCACTGTCGTGGGTAACACGCTCTTCCTGGGCGGCACCTTCAGCCGCGTCGGGCCCGCCACCGGGGGGCTCATGCCGGTCCACGCCACGACGGGGAATCCGGCCCAGGCGCCGCCCCTCGTCGACGGGTCGATCAATGCGATCGTGTCGGACGGCGCGGGCGGCTGGTACGTGGGCGGCGCGTTCCGTCACATTCAGGGTCTTCCCCGGAACAGCCTCGCGAGGATCAGCTCGAGCGGCGAGGTCAAGGCGTGGAACCCGAACGTGATCGGCACCGTCAACGCCATGCTCCTGAGCGGGGGTAAGGTCTACCTCGGCGGGCAGTTCTCGCAGGTCGGCGGACAGGGGCGCAACAATCTCGCCGCGGTGGACACCACCACGGGAGTGGTCGTCGCCGGCTGGAACCCGAACGCGAATTCGAGTGTGAATGCGCTGGGCATCGCGACCGGTCTCGTTTATGTGGGCGGCGCGTTCACGACCATCGCGGGCGTGTCGCGCCTGCACGTCGCCGCACTCGACGCGACCACGGGAGCGGCGTCTCCGTGGCAGCCGAACCCGAACGGCGATGTCTATGCGCTGGCGGTGAATTACGACGTCATCAACCTGACCACGTTTGTCTACATGGGCGGCTCGTTCAGCCTCGTGTTCGGATTTCCGCGTGCGAACTTTGCGCACGTCGATGCGACCCCGGCCTCGGCCACCTTCAACCAGCCGACGGCGTTCAACCCGTCGCCCAACGGGACCGTGCGTTCGGTCGTAATTTCCGGGCGCACGATCATCCTGACCTACCTGGGCGGCGACTTCACCACGATTGCGGGCCAGCCGCGGGCGCGTCTCGCGTCGCTCAGTGGAACGACCCTTGGCTCCTGGAACCCGGGCGCGGACAACACCGTCGTGTCGTTGCGGCTGAGCGGCTCGACGATGTACGTCGGAGGCTACTTCGGGACGCTTGGTGGACAGGCGCGGCCGTTCGGCGGCGCGGTCGCGACCTCGGGCGGCGCGGCGACCGCATGGAATCCGCAGCCAAACGCGCCGGTACGCATGTTCGCCCTGATCGACACGACGGTCTGGATGGGCGGCGACTTCACGAGCCTCGGCGGCGTCGCGCGCGCGAACCTCGCGGCGCTCGATCTTACGACCGGCATGGCGACCGGCTGGAACCCCGGGGCGAACGGCACGGTCTACGCGCTCGAGCAGGTCCTGGGACTGCTCTACGCCGGCGGCGCGTTCACGACGGTCGGCGGGCAGTCGCGGGCGCACGTCGCGCAGCTCGACGTGAACGGAGCCGTCGGGGCGTGGGACCCGGCGCCTGACGGCGACGTGCGCGCGATCGCAAGCCGATCGGGCGGGAGCAGCGCCACGATCTTCCTGGGCGGCAAGTTCGCGAACGTGATGAACACCGCGCGCAACCGGCTTGCTGCCGTGAGCGACGCGGTCTCGCCTTCGCTCTCGAGCTGGAACCCGAACCCGAACGGCCAGGTGGATGCCATTGTCGTCGACCCGCAGTGGGTGTATGTCGCGGGACAGTTCTCGGGCTTCGCGGGACTCTATTCGCGCCAGTACGTCGCGCAGCTCGACGCGAACGGCGTACCGACGGCCTTCTTGCCGAACCCGTCGAAGCCGATCCGGGCGCTGGCATTGGTCGGGAGCAAGCTCTATCTCGGGTTCGCGGGGCAGGCCACGGTCGGGGGCCAGACCCGGCACGGGATCGCGGCGACGGCGCCTCCCGCGAACACGGTGCTCCCGTGGGACCCCCAGTGCGACGGTAGCGTCTACGCGATCCTGCCGAGCGGTGGGACGCTCTATCTCGGCGGCTTCTTCTCGCACATGGGCGGTCAGCCACGCGAAAACCTCGCCCAGGTCGACACCGCACTGGCCGCGACCGCGAGCTCGTTCAACGCACCGACTTGGAGCTTCCAAAGCGTTTACGTGCTCGGCGCGGATCCGCCCGGCGTCTTCGACCTCGCCGAATCGGGCGGCAAGCTCTTCGCCGCGGGTCTTTTCACCTCGATCCTGTCGAAGCCGCATTCGGGGATCGGGGGGATGTTTACCTCGACCGTCGGAGTCGAGCCGTTGCCCGTCGCCGGTCTCGCGCTGCGGGCGACACCGAACCCGGCACGCGGATCGCAGGCGCTCGAGTTCACACTGCCCACGGCGGGCGCGGTGCGGATCGAGATCCACAGCGTGGCCGGGCGGCTCGTGCGTGCGTTCTCGCTCGCGACGCTGTCCGCCGGTCTGCACCGGATCACATGGGACGGGGAGGGGCTCGCGCCGGGCATCTTCTTCGTGACTCTCCAGACGGCAACGGAGCGCACGCACACCAAGGTGTTGAGGCTCGAGTAACTGGTTACGGCGCAGCGGGCAAATCCCGTTGGGCCAGGCTGCTGTGCCGTATTGCTCCATCGGGCACCCCGATTGCGAACGGTTCGGCTCGAATCGGAGGTATCGAAATGATCCGTTTCCTCCTGTCCGGCGTGGCTCTAGCTTTCCTCGCCGTTCCCGCGTCCGCCCAGTCGATCCGCGACGATCTGTGGGTCACCAACGGCTTCGTCTACACGAACACGATCCTGGGCAACACGATGTACATCGGCGGCCTGTTCACGCGGATCGGTCCCGCCACCGGCAACTTCATGCCGGTCGATGGGACGACCGGCCTCAAGACCCTCCCGGCACTCAACGTCGATGGCGCGGTCAACGCAATCGTGGCCGACGGCTCGGGGGGCTTCATCCTCGGCGGATCGTTCAAGCACTACGCGGGCGCCGGGCGCGCGAGCCTCGCCCGTATCGACGCCACCGGGAACCTCACGTCGTGGAACCCCGGCGTCACGGGCATCGTCAAGTCGCTCGCGATCGGCGGCGGACGCGTCTACATCGGCGGCGCGTTCTCCCAGGTGGGAGGCCTCGCGCGCTCGAACCTGGCCGCGGTGGACCTGGCCAGCGGGGCCGTGAGCACGACCTGGGTGCCGAACGCGGACAACACCGTCCATTACGTCGGCTACCTCAACGGGCTCGTCTACATCGGCGGCGAGTTCTTCGGCATCGCGGGCACGCAGCGCGCGCACGGCGGTTCGTTCGACGGGGTGACCGGCGGGGCGACCCAGTGGCAGCCAAACACCGACGGCACGATCTACTCGATGGCGCTGCGCTACGACGTGATCAGCCTCATCACCACGGTCTATGTCGGCGGGTCGTTCACGGTTTGCGGCGGCGCGCTCCGCAAAAACTTCGCGCTGGTCGACGCGACGCCAAACTCGGCCACGTTTTCGAGCGCGCTCAACTTCGATCCTTCCCCGGACGGCGCGGTGCGCGTGATCCGCGCGTTCGGGAACACGATCCCCACGATCTATGTCGGGGGCGACTTTCAGAACATCGCAGGCAACTCCCGGCCTCACCTCGCCGCGTTCCAGGGCACAACTCTGCGCTCCTTCAACCCCGCCCCCGACGGCTCGGTGGTCGAACTCGCCCTGAGCGGGAGCACGCTCTTCATCGGCGGGTACTTCCAGAGCGTCGACCACGCCCTGCGCGGCTACGCCGCCGGGATCTCGACGAGCACGGGCACCGTCGTTGCGTGGGACGCAGCCGCGGGGAACGTCGTCCGAGCCTTCGCCCAATCCGGCTCGACGATGTGGATCGGCGGCGACTTCACGACGATCGGTGCGCTCGCCCGCTCGAACCTGGCGGCGATCGATCTTGCGGGCGGCGCCGCCACGACGTGGAACCCGGGGACGAGCGGGCCTGTCTACGCGCTCGAGGCGATTGCTGGATGGCTCTACGCGGGAGGCCAGTTCGTCGCGCTCGGCGGGCAGGGACACCTGAACATCGGCAGGGTCGACGTGAACGGGACGGCGGACACCGGATGGATCCCGAACACGAACCTACCCGTCTACGCGATTGCGGGCCGTTCGCTCGCCCCCTCGGGAAACGTGATCTATCTCGGCGGGCCGTTCACGACGTGCATGGGACCGCCGCGGAACCATCTCGCCGCCGTCAGCGATGCGGTCCCCGCCGTTCTCTCGGCGTGGAATCCGAACGCCGGCAGTCCTGGCGATGTCCGCACGCTCGCCATCGACGATTCCTACGTCTACGCGGGCGGGTACTTTACGTCGCTCGGCGGACAAGCGATCGGGGGCGTGGGTCGGGTGGACTTCAACGGCCTGGTCTCTCCCTGGAACTCACATACGACGCAGCCCATCCAGGGAATCACGCTCACGCCGACGACGGTCTATATCGGCTACGGGGGCGTGAACAACCTCCCCGGCGGGCCGCGCATCGGCGTGGCGGAACTCGACAAGGCGACGGCCCTGTCCACGGCGTGGAACCCCGGCACCGACCCCGCGGCGGTGGTCTACACGGTCCGGCGGAACGGTGGGACGGTCTACATCGGGGGCCTGATCCATCTCCTGGGTGGGCAGCCGCGCTCGATGCTCGGTGCGGTGGACGCTGTCTCCGGGACCGCGCTGCCGTTCGATCCCGCCCCGTCGAGCTGGCTCTCCGCACCGAACACCTACTACCAACTGCCGGCTGTGATCGACATGGAGGAGAACAACGGGCGGATGTATGCGGTCGGGCAGTTCACGAACACGGGCGGGAAACCGCATTCGGGCGTCGCGGGAATCTTCGAGTCGACGACCGACGTCACGCTTTCGCCCCTTGTTGCCGCGGGAATCGCACTGCGGGCCACGCCCAACCCCTCGTCAGGGGATCAGGCTCTGTTGTTTGATCTGGCGTCCCCCGGGCGGGCACGGCTCGCACTCTACGACGTCGCAGGACGATTGGTCCGTCTCCTGGTCGACGGGCCACTGCCCGCAGGGCCCCAACATTTCACGTGGGACGGGCGCGAGGCGAGCGAGGCGCGAGTCATGCCGGGACTCTACTTCGTGCGCCTCGAAGCCGGCAAAGAACGGGCGACGACAAAATTACTTCGGATCGACTGATCCGGGACGGTGCAGTTCAACCGGGCTGATCTGCCCCGCGCTCCTACCCGCGGACGCAGCGCCCTCCCGGAAAAATTGATAGAACTCCGGAACGCGCGGGGGCCCGCGAGATTCCGCTTGCCTGCGGAGCCGATTCCCTGTGAAATAGTGCGCTTCCAGCTTCTTCCTTCGAGACACCTGCGCGCATCCACACTCCACCCTTCCCGATTTGGAAAGAGGACATTCCTCATGAATGCCTGTTCGAGACATTCCGGCCTGGTCGTCGGCGCCGTTTGCGCCCTGCTGCTCGCCGCCGCTTCGGTCGGATCCGCCACCACCATCGTCCTGCGCAGCGGCGCGGTCGCGCCCACCGCTCCCGATCCCACGATCACCTTCCTTGTCGAGCCGTCCGGCCAGTGCGCGACGCCGTTCGCGGCGGCGTTCTCGGCGGCGGACTTCGCGGCGGCCGATGCCGGCCCGCCCGCCTGGTCCCTTCCCGCCTACGGTGCCTGGGGCGCGAACCTGTGGTGCGACCCGGTCGCGAACTGGATTTCGACCGCACCCGGCTGGCCCTCGCGCTCGGCGCTCTACGCGGTGCCCTTCGACGTGCCGCTGCCGGATCCGTGCTGCATCGAGCACGCCACCCTCGACTTCTGCTGGATGGCCGACGACATCCTCGGCGACCCGGCGAGCTACGGCGGGCCGAACCCGCTGGGCGTCTACCTGAACGGCGCGGGGCTTCCGATCGCCGGCGGCAACTACGGGAGCGCGACGCGCGTGATCGTCGACATCACGTCGTTGCTGCGCTGCGGCCAGAACCACCTGTATGTCTACAACCGGGACCTGGGCTGTGCCGTTGCGGGCACCAACTTCAGCGCGACGATCAACTACGTCGAGTGCACCACGCCGGCCAAGAGCTCGTCGTGGGGCGCGGTGCGGGCGCTGTACCGCTAGGAGATCGCAAGCTGCGACAGCAGGGGCTCTGCCGGGCCCCCGCGGCGAGGAGCGACTTCGAGAGAAGTCGCGGCTCGCCGGCGGGGGCCTTCGGCTTCTTCCGGCGCCGTGAGGCGATGCCGTCGGTCAGATCAGGATTGACGCGGACGCTGCCCCGAGGCCAACGTGAGGCCACCTGCGTCGGACCGGGCGCCGGCCCGGAGGTCCCGCTTGCCCCTGAATCTCCTGAACGAGCCGCCGCCGCCTCACTGGCCTCCGTGGCGGGTCCGGCTCCACATCGTGATCTTCGGCCACGACACGACCGCGGGGAAGGCGTTCGACATCGCGCTGATGGTCAGCATCGGCCTGAGCATCGCGGTCGTCATGCTGGACTCCGTGGACGGATTCCACGTCCGCTTCGGGGGCGCGCTGCTCCTGTTCGAGTGGCTGTTCACCCTGCTATTCACCGTGGAATACGGCCTTCGCCTGCTGTGCTCGCCGCGGCCGGGGGCGTATGCGCGAAGCTTCTTCGGGATCGTCGACCTGACCTCGATCCTGCCGACCTACCTGAGCCTGGTCATGCCGGGCATCCAGTACTTCCAGGTGATCCGCGTGCTACGCGTATTGCGGGTCTTTCGTGTGCTCAAGCTCGCGGAGTACATCAACGAGGCGGACGTCCTGGCCGAGGCGATCCGCAGCAGCCGGCGCAAGCTTTCGATCTTCATCGCGACCGTTCTCGCCCTGGCGGTGGTCCTCGGCGCCGCGATGTACCTGGTCGAGGGCCGGACCCACGGCTTCACCAGCATCCCGCAGTCCATCTATTGGACGATCGTCACCATCACCACGGTCGGCTACGGGGACATCGCGCCCGAGACGCCGCTCGGCCAGGCGCTCGCCGCGGCGATCATGCTGCTCGGCTACGCCATCGTCGCCGTGCCGACCGGGATCGTGACCGTCGAGCTGAGCCGCGGCCGCTCGCGGCAGCAGCGGCTCTGCCCGGGCTGCCATTGGGCGCAGCACGAGCGGGACGCCGCGTACTGCAAGCTGTGCGGGACCCGCTTGTGACCCTTGCTCCCGAGGCGGCCCGGGCGATCGGGCACTTCGATCTCGCGGTCATCGGCAGCGGGCCCGCGGGCCAGAAGGCCGCAATCGCTGCGGCCAAGCTGGGCAAGCGCGTCGCGGTGATCGATCGGCGATCCGGCGTGGGCGGAGCCTCGCTGCACACCGGGACGATTCCGAGCAAGACTCTGAGGGAGGCGATCCTCTACCTTTCGGGCATGCGGCACCGCAGTTTCTACGGCGGCGACTACGTCCTCCAGAAGGCGATCTCGGCCGAGGACCTCGCGCTGCGGGTACGGCTCGTCCAGCGGCGCGAACTGGCCGTCGTCGTCGACCAGTTCCGGCGGAACGGGGTCACGCTGGTCGAGGGCTTCGCCCGTTTCCTGGGCCCCCACGAACTCGAGGTAACCCACGAGGACGGCGTCGGGACAATCACGGCCGATCATGTTCTGATCGCCTGCGGGACGCGGCCCGCGCACTCGGACCGGGTGGTCGTGGACGACGTGCACGTGTTCGACTCGGACATGCGCGGGGCGCGCGCGATCGCGCACGACGTGATCGTCGTCGGCGCGGGCGTGATCGGCCTCGAGTACGGCTCCATGTTCGCGGCGCTCGGCGTGCAAGTGACCATCATCGACCAGCAGCCGAAGTTGCTCGAGTTCGCCGACCGGGAGATCATCCGGTCGCTGCGGGTACACCTCGAGTCGCTCGGCGTGGTGTTCCGGCTGGAGGAGACCGTGCGGGGCGTGAGCATCGATGCTTCGGGACATGTCGTCTGCGAGCTCGAGAGCGGCACGACGCTGAATGCGGAAACCCTGTTCTACTGCATCGGGCGGCAGGCGAACACGGACCAGCTGAACCTCTCCGCCGTCGGATTGAGCGCGGACACCCGCGGAAGGCTCGCGGTCAACGAGTGCTACCAGACGGGGGTCCCGCACATCTACGCCGCCGGCGACGTGGTCGGCTTTCCCGCGCTCGCCTCGAGCTCGATGGAGCAGGGGCGAATCGCCGCCTGCCACATGTTCGGCGCTCCCTACCACGCGTTCCCGCTGCTCCTGCCGATCGGGATCTACACCATCCCCGAGATCGCGATGGTCGGGCAGACCGAGGACCAGCTCGAGGCCGCGGGGACGCCCTATGCGGTCGGCATCGCGCGCTACGAGGACGTGGCAAAAGCCCAATTGCTCGGCGCGGTGGACGGGATGCTCAAGCTCGTGTTCAACCCGCAGTCCCTGCGAGTGCTCGGCGTGCACATCCTCGGTGAGTCCGCTTCCGAACTGGCGCACCTGGGGCAGGCCGTGATCGCGTTCGGCGGGACGCTGGAATATTTTCGCGACACCGTCTTCAACTATCCGACACTGTCGGAGGCCTACAAGGTTGCGGCGCTGAACGGGCTCAACCGCCTGCGGGTCTAGGCGCCTCCCCGGGCGCCCCTGCCCGCAATCGTCCGGCCGGGCGATCCGTTGCTGGCGCCCGGGTGGGGTCTTTGGCACAATGCGCCCATGTCCCCACAGGAATGGATCGGCCTCGCCCTGCGCTGGGCCCACCTCATCGCCGGCATCGCGTGGATCGGAAGCTCGTTCTACTTCATCTGGCTCGACAGCCACCTCGAGCCGCCGGATCCCGCGCGCGGGGACGCTGACCTCGAGGGCTCGCTCTGGATGGTGCACTCCGGGGGATTCTACGAGGTCCAACGCCGCAAGATCGGCCCCGGCAAGCTGCCGAAGCACCTCCACTGGTTCAAGTGGGAGGCGATGATCACCCTGCTCACCGGCGGGGCGCTGCTCGGGCTCGTCTACTACTCGACCCGCGGGCTGTACCTGACCGACCCGGGGGTCTCGGGGATCTCGCCGGGCGCCGCCGTGGGGCTCGGGATCGGCGTGCTGATCGTGGGCTGGCTGGTCTATGACGCGATCTGGGAGCGCCTCGGCGAGCGCGCGCCGCGCGCCGCGCTGGTGGTCTCGCTCGCGCTCCTCGCCGCCGCGATCTACGGCCTGACGAGCGTGTTCTCCGGGCGCGGGGCGTTCATCCACGTCGGCGCGCTGCTCGGCACGATCATGGTGATCAACGTGTGGGAGCGCATCCTGCCCGCACAAGGCCGCATGATCGCGGCCACCGAGCGTGGCGAGACGCCCGACTTCTCGAACAGCCAGAAGGCCAAGCTGCGTTCGGTGCACAACAGCTACATGACGTTCCCCGTGCTGTTCGTCATGATCAGCAACCACTATCCGGGCACGTACGGCACGCCGGCGCGCGCGCTCGCGCTCGGGCTGATCGTCGTGGTCGGCATGCTCGCGCGCTACCTGATGATCGGCAAGTCGAAGCGCAAGGCCTGGGCGCTCGCGCCGATCGCCGCGGCGACGGTCGCGCTGGTCGCGCTCACCGCGCCCGCCCGGCTCGGGACCCTGAGCGGCAACCCGGCGGCCGCGAACGCCGCGGGCGCGGCGCCGACGTACGGCGAGGTGCAGGCGGTCGTGCTCTCGCGCTGCATCGCATGCCACTCGACCGCACCCCGCATCGCGTCGTTCGGCGCCGCCCCGGGCGGCGTCAACTTCGAGGTGCCCGGCACGCTGCACCGCTATGCGAAGCGCATCCAGGAGCGCGTCGTCGAGACGCGCACCATGCCGCTCGGCAACATGACCAACATGACCGAGGACGAACGCGCGCTGCTCGCGCGCTGGATCGCCCACGGCGCACCG
>JBDTYW010000023.1:0-12870 GCA_040005445.1 Candidatus Eiseniibacteriota bacterium | reverse complement strand
ACTGCGTGAACACGATCGCCTTGTCGTCGAGGCTCTTGAGCAGCTTGACCAGCGCGCGCACCTTGGTGTGGTCGTCGAGCTTTGCGGCACGCTCGGCGAACCCCTTGAGCGCCTTGGTCTCGAGCCCGGTCTGCGCCTTGTTCGCGAGGTGGACGAGCGTCTTGCGCGCCGCGGCGATGCTCGAGCCGAGCTCCTTCTGGAGCACGACGAGCGTGAAGTACCAGCGCCGCGCCACCTCCTGGTCGCCGGCGTCGATCGTGCGGATCACGAAGTCGGAGACGTCGTGGTAGAGCTTCGACTCCTCCTCGCTGAGCTCGAGCGTGATGGTCTTGACCTGGCGCTTGGGGAACTTGAGGTTGGTGTGCGCGCGCTGGGCGCGGATCATCACGCTCGCCAGCAGCTGGCGCAGCTTCTCGGTGTTGCGCGGCTTGAGCTTGTCGCCCGCGGTCATGAACTCTGCACGGAACTGGGCGAACGTGCCGACCGCGCCCGGGCGCAGCAGCGTCACCAGGTTGTAGAGCTCGCGCAGGTCGTTCTGCACCGGGGTGGCCGTGAGCAGCAGCAGGTAGCGCGCGCCCAACTCGTTGATGAACTTCCAGCCGAGGGTCAGGTGATTGCGCAGCCGGTGCGCCTCGTCGACGATGACGAGGTCGAAGCCGACGCGGCGCACCCGAGCGCGGTGGCGGGCGTGGCGCGCGGTCTCCAGCGAGGCGATGACCAGCGGGTGATCGCCCCACTTCCCTTCGGCGCCGCGCGAGACGACGAAGTCGAGCTCGAACTTCTCGCGCAGCTCCTCGGCCCACTGCTCGCACAGCGACGCCGGCGTGAGCACGAGCGCGCTGCGGATCTGGCCGCGCAGCAGGTACTCCTTGAGAATGATGCCCGCCTCGATCGTCTTGCCGAGCCCGACCTCGTCGGCGAGCAGCGCGCGGCCGCCGAGGTCGCGCAGGTCGCGCAGGGCGGCCCGCATCTGGTGCGGGAAGCGCTCGACCCCGCGCAGCGAATCGAGCGACAGCAGGCGATCGGGCGCGGCCCAGGCCGACAGGCGCTCGGCCCGGTAGCCGGCGGTGAACAGCTCCGGCGGGCCGGTCTCGCCGCGCGACCAGCGCTCGACCAGGGCCTGGGTGGCGTCGTCCGCCCGCCAGACCGAGTCCCGCGAGGACTCGCGGTTCGCGCGCTCGGCCTCCTCCTCGGCCTCCGCGAGCGCGGCCTCGGCCGCGGCCTCGGGGGCCTCGTCGGCGAGCTCGGGGACCGCGGGCGCCGCTTCCGCCTCCGCGCCTTCCCCCGCCAGCTCCCAGGCGATGCGCGCGGAGAGGCGCTTGAGCTCGGTCCCGAACACCACCTCGAGCACGTCCGAGCCGCGCCCCTGGCGGACCTCGACGATGAGGCCGACGCCGAAACGCGGGTGCACGATGCGCTGCCCGACGAGATAGCTGGTGGCCGTGGTCATCTCCTGATCCTGCCGTCCTTTCCCTGTCGCTTCGCCGTCGCATCGCGTGCACCCGGCGTTTCGATGCGCAACAGCGCGCGAATGCTCCCGATCATCGCCTGTGCACGGGTGGGCAGTTGTTCAAGTTGTGTCAAGGCGAGGTGTAGAAGTTGAGCCCGAGTCCGACCTGGACGTCGTGGTTGATCTTGCTGCGCAGGAGCACACCATGGTACCTCACCCCGAGATCGAGCGACAGGGTGCGGTTCACCCAGTACTCAAAGCCCCCGCCCACCTTGAATACACCGCCATCGCCCGGATACTCCTTCTCCCCATCGGAATCGGTGATGCGGGTCTGCGCCAGCCCGGCCCCGACCTGCACGTACTTGGGCACGCGCGAGCGCACGCCGGCGAACTTCGTGAAATCGATCGTGGTCACGATGACCTGCAGTCGGTCGAGGAAGAGCGTCGAGTCCCCGGCCGGGACGTTCGGGTCCGCCTTGAAATTGTGCGCCTCGAAACTGAGCCCGAAGGCCTGGTCGGCAGCGGTGCGATAGCGCAGGTTGAAACTCGCGCCGAGGCCGCCGTTGAAATCCTTCGAGAAATCCCCGCCTACCATGCTGCCGTAGAGCGCCTGCCCGCCGAGGCTGACCGTGCCCTCGCGCACGGGGCGCGGGCGCCACGAGGTGCCGGCCGTCGGGGCTGCGTCCTGCGCGAGCGCGCTCCCCGCGCCCAGGGCGAGCACCAGGGGAACGAGTGCGAGTGCGACCCGGGTCGCGATGTTCCGGGGGTTGCTTCCAACCATGGATCCTCCTTCGTCCGCGCGGGGCGCGGCGGGCCTCACGGCCGTGGGTGAAACTGCTTGTGGACCTCGAGCAGGAAGCTCCGGTCCACGGCGGTGTAGATCTGGGTGGTGACGACCGAGGCGTGCCCGAGCAACTCCTGCACGACCCGCAGGTCCGCGCCGCCGGCGAGCAGGTGGGTGGCGAACGAGTGACGCAGCACGTGCGGGCTCACGCGGCCCGCCAGCCCGGCCGAGCGCGCGTAGCCCGCGAGGATCTTCCAAAAGCCCACGCGGCCGAGCCTTCGGCCCCAACGATTGAGGAACAGCGCCTCCTCGATCGCGCGCCGGGCGAGCTTCGGGCGGCCGGCCTCGAGGTACGCCGCGAGCGCCTCCCCCGCCGGCCTGCCGAACGGCACGATGCGCTGCTTGTCGCCCTTGCCGAGCACGCGCACCGCGCGATCCTCCCACAGCACGGCGGAGCGATCGAGTCCGACCAGTTCGCTCACGCGCAGACCGCTGGCGTAGCCGACCTCGAGCAGCGCGCGATCGCGCAACGCGAGCGGGGACGGCCCCGCGGGCTGGGCGAGCAGGCGCTCGATCTCCTCGATCGCGAGCGCCTTCGGCAGCCGGCGACCGAGCTTGAGCGCGGGCAGCCGCGCAGCCGGATCGGCGCTCGCCAGCCCGGCGCGCAGGCAGTGCGCGTGGAACCCGCGCAGCGCCGAGCGTCGCCGCGCCAGTGTCGCGGCCGCGGCGCCCGCGCGGCGCAACATCAGCAGGTAGTCGGCGACGTCCTGCGCCTGCACACCCTCGGGCGCGCGCAGGTCGCGGGCCCTCAGGAACCCGAGGTAGTCCTTGAGGTCGTAGCGGTAGGCCGAGGAGGTGCGCGGGGAGACGCGCTTGAGCAGCGCGAGGTTCTCGAGCCAGCCGCGCGCGGCCCGCTCGAACGCGTCCTCGGGAATGTCGCGACGTGCCTCCGCCGCCGCCAGTGCACGACTCACCTTCGCGCTCATGCCCGCCGCCCCTCGGACGCCGGGAGATCGAGCGCGACCTGCCCGGCTTCGAGCGCGAGCAGGCGCCCCTTCCAGCCCCGCCCCAGGCGCGAGAGCCCCGCCGCGCCGCGCGTGAGGATCACGCGATGATCGGGCCCGAGCAGGCGGAACGGGTTGGTGGCGAGTGCGGTACCGACGGCGTGCGCGTGGCGCGCACTGGCGATGCGCCGCGCCAGCTCCTTGTAGGCGACGCGCGAGCCGTAAGGAACCTCGCGCGCGGCCTCGTACACCGCGTAGCGGAACTCCGACAGGCCGGCGGGATCGATCGCCCAGCGTACGAGCTTCGGGTTGCGCCCGGCGAGATAGCGCTCGAGATCGTCGAGCAGCTCGCGCGTGGCGCCGAGGTCGTGGGCGAGGCGGCTCGGCCGGCGCGCGCGCACGTCTTCCGACAGCATGCCCACCGGATCCGACCCCAGCGCCACGGCAAGCACCCCGTCGTCGCCGAGCGCGACCCACACGCGCCCCCACGCCGTGCGGCGCGATCCGTAGTGCACGGTCGCGGGCTTCACGCCGCATCCCCGGGCGCGTGCTCGGCGAGGTAGCGCGCGACCTTCTCGGCCACGACCATGGGCACGCGCGCGCGCTCGGCGATCGTCGCCGCGTCCGCGCCGGCGAGCGCAGCCACCGAGCCGAACGCAGTCAGCAGCGCGCGCCGCCGCGCCGGCCCGACGCCCGGCACGTCGTCGAGCGCGCTCTTGATCGTGCGCTTCGAGCGCAACGCACGGTGATAGGTGATGGCGAAGCGGTGCGCCTCGTCGCGCAGGCGCATGAGCGAGCGCAGGGCCCAAGAGCGCCGCGGCAGCCTGAGCTCGCTGCCGTCCGCGCGCACGATCGTCTCCTCGCGCTTGGCGAGGCCCACCACCGGCAGCGATGCGACCCCCTCGTGGCCGAGCCCGCAAAGCGCCTCGCGCGCGGCGCCGACCTGCCCGATGCCGCCGTCGATCACGACCAGGTCGGGCGGCGGCGTGCGGCCGTCGGCGACGCGCGTGAAGTAGCGCCCGACCGCCTCGCGCATCATCGCGAAGTCGTCGGGACCGGGCGTGCGCATGCGCATGCGCCGGTAGTCCCCGCGCTTGGGCTGACCGTTCTCGCTCACCGTCACCGACGCCACCGGCTCGGTCCCCGACGTGTTGGAGATGTCGAAGCACACCACCCGGAACGGCGCGCGATCGAGCTCGAGCGCGCGCTGCAGCTCGTAGACGCCGGGCTGGTAGCGCACGCGCTTGCCGCCCTTTTTCGCGAGCGCCACCTCGAGCGCCAGGCGGGCATTCTCGCCCGCCGCCGCGAGCACGGTGCGCGCCTTGCCGCGCTTGGACGACTCGAGCGCGATCGCGCGCCCCTGTGCGGCGAGCGCTTGCGCCAGCAGGGCTTCGTCGCGCGGCGCCAGCGGCAGCCACAGCGCGTCCGGCCAGGCCTCGGCGCGCAGGTAGCGCTGGAGGATCGCCTCGTGCAGCACGCGCGCCTCGCTCCGCCCTGCGACGCCGCGGATCAGCACGGTCTCGCGCCCGGTCACGCGGCCCTCGCGCACGTGCAGGACCGCGAGCGCCGCGCGGTCGCCCTGGCGCGCGAGCCCGAGCGCGTCGGCGTCGTAGGCGCGTGGGCCGAGCACCTTCTGGCCGGCGGCCAGGCGATCGAGCAGCGCGAGGCGGTCGCGCTCGCGCGCGGCATCCTCGTAGCGGCGCTCGGCGGCGGCGCGCACCATGTCGCCCTCGAGCAGCTGCCGGATTTCGTCGTCCTTGCCCGAGAGCAGCATGCCGAAGCGCTCGGCGAGCGCGCGGTGCGCCTCGGCGCTCACGCCCGCGCGCGAGTAGCAGGGCGCGACACAGCTCTTGATGTGGTAGTTGAGGCACGGCCGATCGGCCCTGATGTAGGGCTCGATGTTCGCGCACGTGCGGATCGGGAACATGCGCCGGAGGAAGCGCAGCGTGCGCCGCAGGGCCTTGACGTCGGTGAACGGCCCGTAGTAGCGGGCGCCATCGTCGAGCAGGCGACGGGTCACGAGCAGGCGCGGAAAGGCCTCGCCGAACGTGATCTTGACCCACGGGAAGGTCTTGTCGTCCTTAAGCCGGACATTGAAGTAGGGCTGGTGCTCGCGCACGAGCGAGGCTTCGAGGATGAGCGCCTCGGCCTCGCTGCCGGTGACGATGACGTCCACGTCGTGGACCACCGCCACGAGCCGATCGGTGCGCGGATGCGGGACGCGCCCGGCCTGGAAGTACGAGCGGACCCGCTGGTCGAGCCGCTTGGCCTTCCCGACGTAGACGACCTTGCCCTGGCGGTTCTTGAAGAGGTAACAGCCGGGGCTGGGGGGCAGGCGTTCGAGGGTGTCGCGAACGCGATCCTGAGGCAAAGCTTGAAGCCTCCTTGCGAGAGCCCGATCCGGCAACAGGCTAGCACAAGGATATTATTGTCAACAAGCCGCCCGTCAGGGCGCTCCCCCGCCCCGCCGCCCCCGGCCCAGGGTCGGCTCAGGCCCCCTGGACCCGCGCCACCAGCAGCGTGATGTTATCCGGTCCCCCGCGCTCGCGCGCGAGCTCGATCAGCGTCTCGCAGGCCTCGGCCGGGGGCTCCCCGGTCACGATCTCGGCGAGCTCGGCGTCCTCGACCATGTTCGAGAGGCCGTCCGAGCACAGCACCAGCACCGCCCCGGGCTCGAGCCGGATCGGCGCGGCCGAGATGTCGACCGTCACCTCGGCCAGGCTGCCGAGCGAGCGCGTCAGCAGGTGGCTCGCGCCTTCGGGCGCCGGCAGGCGATCGCCGGCCACGCGCTCGAGCTCGGCGGCGAGCGTGTGGTCGAGCGTGAGCTGCTCGATCCCGCCCGCGCGCACGAGATAGGCGCGGCTGTCGCCGACGTGTCCGATCGTCAGGTCGAGGCCGACGATCGAAGCCGCGGTGCAGGTCGTGCCCATCCCCTGCTGGCGCGCGTCGGCCGCGGCCTGGGCGTGGATCACCCGGTTCGCCGCCTCGATGCCGCGCCTGAGCTCTTCGCCCGCCGACTTCGCGCGCTTGCCCTCGCCGTAGGCCGCGCTCAGCGTGTCGACCGCGAGGCGGCTCGCGACCTCGCCGGCGGCCGCGCCGCCCATCCCATCGGCGAGCACGAGCAACGTGCCGCGCGCGGACTCGTACTCGAACACGCCGAACGCGTCCTCGTTGTTCGATCGCTTGCAGCCCAGGTCGGTGCGTCCCGCGACCACGAGGCTCGCCCGGCCGGGCAGTGCGATCGTCTCTGCGATCGCCTCGCTCGCGACGCTGCCGGGCAGCGCGAGCGCAGGTAGCTCGAGGATCGGCAGGTCCACGGCGGGCCGCGCACCGCCCCGCTGCTCTCGGCCGGTCTTCACCGGGACGCCCGGGGAGGGGGCGTGACGCCGCAAGTGCCCCTCGACCGCGCGCGAATGCTCCTGGCCCTCGCGGTAGCGGGCGAGATGATCCTCCTCGAACTCGGCGAACAACGAGCCGTCGGCGTACAGGTGAGCGATCGCCTCGACCACGTCCGGGAAGAACTGGCGGCCGGCATGCGCGAGCAACTCCTCGAACGCCTCCTCAGGGGAGAGGCCCCGGCGGTACGGCCGGTCCGAGGTCATGGCATCGAACGCCGCCACCGCCATGATGATGCGGCTGGCGACCGGGATGTCCGCGCGCGCGAGCCCCTGAGGATAGCCCTGGCCGTCGGGCTGCTCGTGGTGCGCGAGCACGATCTTGGCGGCCCGCGGAAAGAACTTCAGGCCGGCCATGATGTCGTGACCGATCCGCGGGTGCATGCGCAGCACGAGCTGCTCCTGCTCGGTGAGTCGGCCGGTCTTGATCAGGATGTCGCGCTGGATCGCCGTGCGCCCGATGTCGTGCAACAGGGCGGCGAACTCGAGCTCGTCGAGGTCCGCTTCCGGCAGGCCGAGGTGCCGGCCCACGCGCAGGCTCATCTTCGAGATGCGGTACGAGTGGCCGCGCGTGAACGCATCGCCCGCATCGACCGCGGACATGAGCGTGCGCACCATGCCGAGGTGCGCGTTCCGGGTCTCGACCCAGAGCTTGAACACGTAGCGCGCGAACAAGAGCGGCAGGAGGAACAGCGCCGCCCCGACCGGCCCGATCCGGACCTGCGTGAGCGCGAGCAGCACGCCGAACGGGACCACGACGAGGTCGCCCGGGGTCGCCTCGCGCAGGAACGCACGCAGCCCGCGACTGCGCGCCCCGGCGCCCAACCGGGCCGCGCCGGCGCCGAGCAGCGTCTTGACCAGCAGGTAGGTCGCGCATGCGACCGCGAGCGGCCCCGCCTGGTCGGCGCGCAGCGCGAGCTCGGCGCCGGTCCGCCCGCCGAGCGCGACGAACACGCTCCCGGCGCCGCCGATCGCGAGCACCGACGTCCCCACGCGCTGGATCCCGGTCAGGAACGGATTCCAGCGCTGCGCCATGCCGGCGAACAGGCGCGAGAGCGCGCCCACCCAGCACGCCACCGCCGGACCGAACAGGAGAAACGCCGCGACGTCGAGCGCGGGCGTGAGCGTCGCCGAGCCGAGTCCGCGCGGCAGCGGCACCGGCGAGAGCGCGGCGACCAGGATCATCGCGGTCCACAGCACCAGGTCCGTGTTCGCCGGGAACGCGACCGAGCCCTCGGGCCCGCGGGCGCTGAGCCACGCCAGCAGACCCATCCCGAGCGCGAACACCACCCATGCGTACGCGCGATCGTGACTCCCGTTCGGCTTCACCGGCATTCCTCCCGTCCCCGGCTTCCCGGGGATCAAGCGACGTCCCGCATCGCGCGCATCCGTTCGAATTCGCCCCGGTCCACGGCGTGCAGGTACGCCTCGTCCGGGTCGACCTGCTTGCTGCGCACCATGCCCTTGAGCACGGCGTCGAGCCCCTGCATCCCGAGCGCGCCCCCCGCCTGGATCACGGTGTCCAACTTGTGACTGTTGCCGGTGCGGATCATCGTCGCCGCGGCGTGCGTGTTGACCAGGATCTCGGCGGCCACCACCCGCTTGCCCCCGTCGGGCGTGCGCAGCAGGCGCTGGGAGACGATCATGCGCAGGCTCTCCGCCAGCATGCTGCGGATCTGGTCCTGCCGGCGCGCCGGGAAGACATTCACCATGCGGTCGATCGTGCGGCTCGCGCAGCTCGTGTGCAGCGTGGCGAGCACCTGGATGCCGGTCTCCGCCGCGGTGAGCGCGAGCGCGATCGACTCGAGGTCGCGCAGCTCGCCGACCAGGATCGCGTCGGGGTCCTCGCGCACCGCGTCACGCAGCGCGACGTCGAAGCTCGAGGCGTGCTGGCCGATCTCGCGCTGGGAGATCACGCCGAGCTTGACCGGGTGCACGTACTCGATCGGATCTTCGATCGTGATCACGTGGCTGCGGCGCGAGGAGTTGATCAGGTCGACGATCGCCGCCAGCGTGGTGGACTTGCCGGACCCGGTCGGGCCGGTGACCAGCGTCAGTCCTTTGCGTTGGAGCGCCTGGGCCCGGATCACCGGCGGCAGGCCGAGGTCGTCGAGCGAAGGGATGTTCGCCGAGACCACGCGCAGGACGGCGGCCAGCCCGCGCGCGTGGCGATAGGCGTTGACGCGGAAGCGCCCGAGCCCCGGCGCCTCGTACGCGAAGTCGACAGAACCGGCCTCCCGCAGCCGATCGGCCTGCGGCGGGAGCATGAACTCCCCGAGGATCTGGTCCATGTCGTCGGCCGAGAGCTCGCGGAAGCGCACGCGGTGGAGCAGCCCCGCGATGCGAATGCACGGCGCCTGGCCGGCCACGAGGTGCAGGTCCGATCCGCCCTGGTTCACCGCCAGTTCGAGGAACGTGCCGATGCGGGTGGTCACGCGGCCTCCGCGGCGCCGGGGCGCGGGCCCCGATCGAGCGCTGCCAGCAGTTCGGGGCGGGTCACGAACGGTGCGAATTCCTTCTTGTCGAGCGCCTTGAGGAACGCGTCGTCGGGATCGATCTCGCCCGATTGGACGAGGCTGAGCAGCGCCTGGTCCATGAGCTGCATGCCGAGCCGCCGCCCGGTGCCGATCGCCGAGGCGACCTGGTGCATCTTGTTCTCGCGCACGAGCTGGGCGATCGCGGACGTCATGATCATGATCTCGGCGACCACGCGCCGGCCGCGGCCGTCGGCCATGCGCACCAGGTCCTGGCTGACGACCGCGCGCAGCGTCTCCGCGAGCGTGTGCCGGATCTGGGCCTGGCCGTCCGTCGGGAACGTGTCCACGATGCGGTGGATCGCCTGGTACGCCCCGCGCGTGTTGAGCGTGCCGAACACGAGGTGCCCGGTCTCCGCCGCCTCGATCGCGGCCACGATCGCCTCCGGGTCGCGCAGCTCGCCGATCAGGAGCACGTCCGGGTCCTGCCGCAGCGACGAGCGGATGCCGTCGGAGAAGCTCGGCACATGCGTGCCGACCTCGCGCTGGAGCACGAGCGACTTCTGCGACTCGTGTGCGAACTCGATCGGATCCTCGATCGTGATGATGTTGCAGTTGCGCTGGCGGTTGATCTCGTCGACGAGCGCCGCCAGCGTCGTGGTCTTGCCCGTCCCGGGCCCGCCGGAAATCAGCACCAGGCCGGAGTCGAGCACGGACAGCTCGCCGACCACCCGCGGCAACCCGAGGTCCGCGAGGCGGGGAAGCTGCTCGGGGATGACCCGGCAGATCGCCGCCATTCCGAGCCGCTGCCGGAACACGTTGAGCCGGAAGCGCCCGAGCTCGGGGGTGGCGTAGCTCAGGTCCACGGCGCCGCGCTGCTCGAGCTGGCCGCGCCCCGCGTCGTCGAGTAGTTCGAGCAGGAAACCCTCGATCTCCGCCGCCGCGAGCGCGCGGTACTGCAGCTCCACGAGTTCGCCGTCGAGCCGCACGAGCGGTGGCCGCCCCACCGTGAAGTGGACGTCCGAGGCGCCCTGCGCGCGCGCCAGTTGCAGGAATCCGTCGATGTGCGCCATGGGGGTCAGGGGGCGACCGCGAGGGTGCCCACGATCCTTTCAATGAGGTCGCGCAGTTCGAGCGCGCTCCTCGGCCGGTTCTCCGCGTCGCGCGCCATCGCGCGCTCCACCAGGTCGGCGACCGCCGGGGGGATCCCCGGTGCCCGCTCGGCGAGCGGGATCGCTCCGCCCTCGAGGTGCTGGAACAGGATCTTGACCGGCGTCTCGGCGGTGTAGGGCCGATAGCCCGAGAACATCTCGTACATCACGATGCCGAGCGCGTAGAGATCCGCCCGGTGGTCCGCCTCCGCGCCCGAGATCTGCTCGGGTGCCATGTACTCCGGGCTTCCGATCAGGAGGCCGCTCTGGGTCAGGCGCGAGCCCACGGCCAGCTCCGCCGAGGCGAGGCCGAAGTCCACCACGCGCACGTCGTCGCCCTCGCCCACCAGGATGTTCGCGGGCTTGATGTCGCGATGCACGACCCCGCGCTCGTGCGCCGCCGCCAGCCCTGCGCACACCTGCGAGGCGATGCGCAGGCCGCGCAGCGGGTCCATGCGCTGGCCCTCGACCAGGAGGCGTCCGAGATCGCCGCCGGGGAAGTACTCCATGGACACGGCGTGTACGCCGTCGAGCTCGAGAAAGTCGTGGATCCGGATCACGTTGCGGTGCGAGATCCGCCGCGTCAGCTTGAGCTCCTGCACGAAGCGCCGGGCCGCGGTCTCGTCGAGCGACAGTTGCGGGTTGAGGATCTTGAGGATGATCTCTTCCTGGATCGAGGAGTCCTCGACCAGGTACACGGTGCCGAAGCCGCCGCGGCCGACCTTGCGCAGGACGCGATAGCGGTGGAGCAGCACGTGATCCGCGGGGAGGTCGGAGTAGTTGACCGGGCGCGGCGCCGAGGACGATGACGGCAGCGTCCCGCTGCCATGGCCCGGGGTGAGCGATCCCCCGCCCCGCGCCGGCCCCGACGCGAACGCGCCAGCCGGCTCCGCCGCGCGTTCGAGCGTGCGCGCGCCGGCGGCGCCCGGGGCCGCCCCGGCTCGCGAGCGCGACTGCACCTCGCGCAGCAGGCTGCGCTCCTCGGCGTCGAGGCTCGCCTGCGGGAACGATCCCAACGCGGCGAGCACGTCGCTGCGCAGCTCCGCCAGCGGAGAGTCCGCGAGCGCGACCAGGGGCCTGAGCGCCCGCGGGTGGCCGATCGCCGCCAGCGCCCGCACGCACAACCCGGCGACGCCCGGCTCGGCGTCCAGGAGAGCGAGCAACGGGGCGAGCGCGCGCTCGTCGCCGGTGCGCGCCAGCGCCTCGATCGCCCGTTCGCGGACCCACCAGTCGGGATCCGCGAGCGCAGCGACGAGCGCCGGCACCGCCGCCCGGTGCGGGACCGCATTCAGGATCTCGACCGCATGGCGGCGGATCGCCTCGTCGGGGTCGTTCATCAGCCCGATTACGGCGGGGACGACGTTGTCGCCCCCGAGCGAACCGAGCGCATCGGCGGCGCGGACGCGCACCCACCAGTCCGCATCGCGCAACGCCCGGACGAGATCCTGGACCGCCTCCGCGGTCGCCACCTCGTTCAGCACCTCAACCGCCCCGCGCCGCGCCTGCTCGGAGTCGTCGGTCAGCACGTCGAGCAGCCGCGGGACGGCGCGCACGTCGGCGAGATCGCTCAGCGTGTCGATGACCGCGGACTGCACCTTGAGATCCGGGTCGCGCAGCGCGGCGATGAGGTCGGGCACGGCTTCGGCGGCCCGCAACTCGCGGAGCGTCTCTACGGCGACGAGGCGCACGCCCTTGTGCTCGTCGCCCAGCAACGCGATGAGCGAGGGCACGGCCTGCGGGTCGGGGTGCCGGACGAGTGCGCGCGCGACCTGGGCGCGCAGCCAGGGATCGCCATCGGCGAGCAGCGGCACGAGCGAGGCCCCGAGCCCGCACTCGTCGAGTTGCTCGAGGATGCGGATGCCGATCGACTGGCTCTCGCGCGGGAGCCCGGGCAGCAGCGTGATCATCGCCGCCGCCAGCGCCTCGTCCGCGCGTGCGAGCAGGATCGGCTCGAGCACCGACTTGGGCGGCACCGGCTCTGCCAGCAGGGCCAAGAGGCGGCGCGCGTCGTAGTTCCCGCTCGAGGCGAGGACCCGGCCGATGGCGGAGACGACCGCGGGATTGGGCGAGGCGAGGCGAAGCAGGAACGCGCCGAGCGTGTCCTCGGCCAGCATGCGGTGGAGGATCTCCATCGCCGGGCCGCGCGCCTCGCCGTGCCCGAGGCAGGCGACGACCGCGTCGATCGCCGGCGCGCCCATGCGCACGAGCTCGTCCTGCAACCGCACCAGCTCCTCTTGCGGGAGCGAGCGCGCGGCGCGGAGCTTCTGCGCGCGATGATCGGCGATCAGGTGATCGACGAACTTCATGGTCGGGCCCCTTCCGCGGGGATGCCGCGCGAGCGCCTCGCCGGCACTAGTGGCCGGCCGGGGTCACCAGGGCGGTCACCGGCTCCAGTGCGCGCTGCCAGAGCGCCGCCGGAACCCAGTTGCCCACCCCGTAGCCGGCGAGAAAGCCGAACAGCACGGCCAGCACCACGGCGCTCGTCCGGGGCGCCGGGGCTCGGGTCTCGGGCGCGGGCGCGTCGGGGCGCACGAGTGCGGCCGGAGCCGCGACCGCCTCGGCCTCGCGCGCGCTCTCGATCATTTCCCGGAGCTCGGTGGTCGACAGTACGG
>JBDTYW010000022.1:0-13004 GCA_040005445.1 Candidatus Eiseniibacteriota bacterium | reverse complement strand
GGCTCCATGGACGGACATGATTTCCCCCGTTTCTGGCGTTCTTGCTACGAAGACTCGCTGTCCGCCTCATCGCCCTCGATCTCGGGCCGGCGCGCGCGACTGCGGCCGGCCTTCTGTACCGCCTGTTGCAGCAGGTACTCGAGCTGCCCGTTGAGGCTCCGCAACTCGTCGGCCGCCCACTTCTCGAGGGCGGCGTGGAGCTCGGGCGGCAGCCGGAGAAGGAACGCCTTGCGCTGGCTCATGCGCCCATCCTAGCTGCTCAACGTGCCCGCGTTGATCACCGGGCTGACCGCCTGCTCGCCGCACAGCACCACGAGCAGGTTCGACACCATCGCGGCCTTGCGCTCGTCGTCGAGCTGGATGGTCTTGTTCTCGGCCAGGCGCTCGAGCGCCATTTCGACCATGCCCACCGCGCCGTCGACGATCCGCCGCCGGGCTGCGACCACCGCACCGGCCTGCTGGCGGCGCAGCATCGCGCCCGCAATTTCGGCTCCGTAGGCCAGGTGGGAGAGCCTGGACTCGAGGATCTCGACGCCCGCCTTGTCCAGCCGGACCGCGAGTTCCTGGCGCAACGCCTCGGCGATCTGGTCCATGTTGCCCCGCAGCGACACCGTCACGTCGTCGTGCGCGTCGTAGGGGTAGAGGCTCGCCAGATGGCGAACCGCGGTCTCGCTCTGCACAGCCACGAACTGCTCGTAGGCATCGACGTCGAACGTGGCCTGCGCCGAGTCATGGACGCGCCACATCACGACCGCGGCGATCTCGACCGGGTTGCCTTCCTTGTCGTTGACCTTGATCTTGTCGCCGTTGAGTGAGCGCACGCGCAGCGAGATCTTCTTCTTGCTCATGATGGGATTGGCCCACCACCAGCCCGGCGTGCGGACGGAGCCTTCATAGTTGCCGAGGAGGATCAGCACCTCGGCCTGGCCCGGCTGCACGGTGAAGAAGCCGTTGAGGGAGAGCGACGCCGCGATCATGCCGAGCGTCACGAGCGTGATCCGCAGGCCCAGGGGGGCGACGGGGACCGACGGCAGGATGAGCAGGATCGAACCGAAGAACAGGATGAGGAAGATCATGAGCCCGGCGGTGCCGGGCAGCGGGTGAGACTGCGTTTCTTTCGTCATGGAGCGGAGCTCCTCCTTTCGGGTGATAGAATTATGATATCAAATAGATAGCGAAGTCCATGAATTTCGACGGGTCCCCTGGATTTGCGCTCAGCGAGCTCGAGCCGGTTCGAAATCCACCAACTGGCTTCATGCGAACGTGTTAACGATTCCGTCCCCAGGATCCGCTACACCTGACGCAGACTTGTCTAGAAGAATAGACCGGTCGGCTAGTATCTTCTCGACATGAACGAAAGCACGCAGCTCCCGGCAACGGCGACTCCCGCCACGAAGAAGGGCGAGGAAACCCGCGACCGCATCCTGGCGGCCGCGACCGACCTCATTCACCAGCGCGGATTCAAGAGCACCGGCGTGGCCGACATCCTCGCGGCGAGCGGGGTACCCCGGGGATCGTTCTACTTCTACTTCGCGAGCAAGGAGGAACTCGGCTGCGTTCTCCTTGCGCGCTACCGCGAGCGCCAGCGCGAGGCGCTCGAACAGGCGTTCCCGCTCGACGCCCCGGTGGCCACGACGATTCTCGCGTTCTTCGAGCGGTCGGCGCGCGCCCAGGCCGAGGGCGGCTGCAAGAGCGGCTGCCTGCTGGGCAACCTCGCGGCGGAGATCACGGACGAGAACGAGGACATGCGGCGCGAGCTTGCCGGCGTCCTCCAGGACGTCCAGCAGGCGATGGCAGGCGCATTCGGGGCGGGGCAGGAGCGGGGCGAGCTGAGCGCAGACTTCGCGCCCGGGGCCGCGGCGGATTTCGTGTTGTCGGTTTTCGAAGGATCGATCCTGCTCGCCAAGGCGCGGCGGGATCCAAGGGCGCTCGAGGCCAGCGTTACCATGCTCGCGCGCTATCTCGAGACGTTGAGCTGGAGGGCCGGGAGCCAGGCTCCCACCGGAAAGGAAGGTCCCGCGTGACGAACACGATGCTCACTGCGGTCGAGACGGACGAGGCGCTGGTCCGGCAGGCGCAACAGGGCGACACGGCCGCGTTCGACGAGCTGGTCCGGCGCTACACGCAGATCGTCTACCGCGTCCTCTACAAGATCCTCCGTCACCAGGAGGACACGCAGGACGCGCTCCAGGACACGTTCGTGAGCGCGTATCGGGCCTTGCCGCGGTTTCGGCAGGACGCGCGCTTCTCGACCTGGCTCTATCGCATCGCGACCAACGCCGCGCTCATGAAGGCGCGGGCGCGCAAGCACAACATGGTGTCGCTCGACCACCCGACCGACGACGAGGGCGCGCAGGGCGCCTGGGACCTGCCCGACTGGTCGGCCACGCCGGACGAGGAGATCATGACCGACGAGACGCGCCGCATCATGGAGGATGCGATCCAGTCGCTTCCGCCCGAGCAGCGCGCGGCGTTCGTGCTGCACGACATCCAGGATCTCTCGAGCGCGGAGACGGCGCAGGCGATGGGCATCACGGTGTCGGCGGTCAACTCGCGGCTTCACCGCGCGCGCGTCTACCTGCGCGATCGCATCGGGCGTCACCTCAACGTTTCCGACGAGGAGCTGTGGCGCAAGCTCGACGGTCGGCGCAGCGAGACGAGCCGCTTCCAGCCGGGTTCCGGCGCGGGGCGTAGCGCGGCGTAGACGCGGCATGGAGGAGCAAGTTCCGGGCGGGCCTCTCGAATCGAGAGGCCCGTTCGCGTTCCGCTCGCGCCGTTTACCGGCACGGAGCCGCCACCCGGCCCCGGGCCGCGATTCGCGCGGCGCAGGGGCGGGGGGAAAGGAGAAGGACGACGGGCGCGAGGTGCCGGTCAGCCGCGCCGGCTACCAGCGGCTGCCGGAGCTGATGGGCCGGTAGCCGGGCTCGGCTAGAACCAGGCCTCGTCGCCCGAGGGGCCGTAGATCGATGGCACCTTGCCGCCGGCCATGCGCAGGTGCACCGAGAGCTGCCCGCGATGGTGAATCTGGTCATTCAGGAACATGCGCAGCGCATCCCCGCGACGCATCTCTCCGATTGTGCCCGGGCCGATCGGCATCTTGACCGGCCCCGAGAGCGCCGCGTCGTCGAGCTTGGCCAGTTTCGCCAGCGTGGCCGCGTGCGTCTCATCGAACGCGGCCAAGAGGTCGCTCCACTTGTCCGGCGCGGGCGGCATGCCCGTGGGCATCAGTTCGCCCGCGAGGATGGGATCGACGACCATCATGGTCAGCACCATCGTCCACGCGACCTCGCGCGCGGGCTGCGCGGAGGGGGCCGGGCGGGCATCGACTCTGGCTTCCGGGAAGGCGGACAGGAGGCGGCGGGAGGTCGCGCCCTCGGCCTTGAAGGCGGCGCGATAGGAATCGAGCTCGGTCTGCACCGTTGTCGGCATGGCTGGGGTCCTTTCGGTCAGGCGTTGAACATTTGTGCGAGGCGGCCGATGCATCCGGTCCACCCCTGGGCGTGGTGATCGCGGGTCTCGGCGTCGGGGAAGCGGTCATGCGTGAGCGTGAGATGGGTGCCCTCGCCCTCGGGAGCCAGGTCCACCGTCACCTGCGAATTGCCGGCCGCGGGGTTCGTTTCCCACTCCCACGTGAGGACCAGGCGCTTGCCCGGAATCAACTCGAGGAAGGAGCCATGAACGACGTGGCGCCCGCCCTCGGGGTTGAGCATCTCGACGCGGTATTCCCCGCCGACCCGCGCGTCCGCGCAATGGACCTTCACCGTGAAGTCATCCGCCGGCGCCATCCATCGGCTCATGCCTTCGGCCTGGGTCCACGCTTCGTAGACTTTCGCGGGCGTTGCCGGGATGGTGCGCTCGAGGCGGTACGAGGTCTGGGCGTCGGCTTTCGGTGCGGCCATGATTCCTCCGTGGGGGTGCGCGTTGTGGGCGAGGCCAGGTACTCGGCCAACCGATCGAGGCTCTGCTCCCAGAAGCGGCGTGAATCGTGAATCCACTGCGCCGCGTCGATCAACGGAGCCTCGCTGAGGGTGATGTGATGCTCGCGCCCGGTGCGGGCGCGGGCGATCAGCCCGGCGCCTTCGAGCACCCGCACGTGCTTGGAAACCGCGGGCAGCGACATGGCGAACGGAGTGGCGAGCTCGCCGATCGTCGCCGGCCCGCGCGCGAGGCGCGCCAGGATCGCGCGCCGGGTCGGGTCTGCCAGGGCGCCGAACGTGGCGTCCAGCCTTCGAGTAGAAGTATAGTTAACCATATGGTTTAGTATGGATCCGGTCCGCCGCTCGATGCAAGCCCGGATTTTTCCGAGGCCGTTTGGTAGGATGCGCGCATGCGCTATCCCGCCTACCTCGAGCTCGGTCCGAACGGCCATACGATCGCCTATGTGTTTGCGCTGCCGGGCCTTGTCGTGCGCACCCGGCGCGCCGATGACGCCCTGGCCGCGCTCCCGGCGGCCGTGGCCGCGGAACTGGCGCGCCTGCGGGCGGCCGGGCGAGCCGTCGCCGCCGAGGACGACGCGATCGCGATCGCCGAGGCCGAGCGCATCACGGTCGCGACCGACGTCGAGCACGGCGTCACGCAGGCGATGTTCAAGTACGAGCTGAGGCCCACGCGCGACGAGGACGTGGCACTTGCGCTTGATCGCATGGCGCTCGCGCGTGAGGAGATCCTGCGCGCGCTTGAAGGCGCCGAACCCGGGGGGACCCCGGCCGGCGAAGCGTTGGTCGCGCAAGCGGACGGCGAGTGGTGGCTGGTATCGAAGCTCGGCACCCGGCCGTTGGCGTCGTTCCCGCTCGAGCCGCTCGCGCGCTTCGAAGCGGTGCGCGCAATGACGATCGAGCGCCTCGCGAACCTGTTGCCCGGCGATCGCGAGCGACACGCCGTGTTCGGCGGGGAGCAGTGGACGACGCGCAAGGTGCTGCGCCGCCTGGCCTGCCTTGCGCGCGACACCGCGCAGGCGATCGCCCAGGCCGCGATGCCCCGGGCATGAGCCTCGCCGTTCCCGTCGCCGTCGTGGGCGGCGGCGCGGCCGGGCTGATGGCCGCGATTTCGGCCGCCGCTCACGGCGCGTCGGTCACGCTGCTCGAGGGCACGGATCGCCTCGGCACCAAGATCCTCATGTCCGGCGGCACGCGCTGCAACGTCACCCACGACTTCGTCTCACCGGTGGACTACTACGGCGGCTCCCGCAACGTGGTCGCGCGCCTGCTGCGCGAGTTCGCGCGCGAGGCCGCGGCGCGGTTCTTCCGGGAGGACCTCGGCGTTGCGCTCAAGCGCGAGGACACCGGCAAGCTGTTCCCCGAGAGCGACGATGCGCAGACCGTGCTCGATGCGCTCCTCCGGCGCGCGGGCGAGGTCGGCGTGGTCATCTTGACCGGGCGGAAGGTCACGGCGATCGCTCCGCTTTCCGCAGGCTCCGGTTACCTGCTGACGACGACCGCCGGCGAGCTCGAAGCGCAGCGGGTGATCCTGACGACCGGGGGGCTGTCGTTTCCACGCACCGGCTCCGACGGCACGGGCTACGCGCTCGCGCAATCGCTCGGTCACACGATCGAGACCACAACGCCCGCGCTCACGCCGATGGTCGCGCGCGGTGGCGGCATGCACGAGCGCCTGCGGGGCGTGACGCTCGACGTCGCGCTGACCGTGCGCGTGGCGGAGAAGAAAGTATGGGAGGGGACGGGCTCGTTTTTGTTCACGCACTTCGGCTATAGCGGGCCGGTCGTGCTCGATGCGTCCCGGCACGTGGCGCGAGCGGAGGGACCGTTTGCCGTGGTCGCGTCATTCCTGCCGGGCATGACGATGGAAGCTGTCGAGGAGATGATCCTGCGCGTGGGTTCGCGACAGGCCCGGCTGTCTGCGCTGAGCTTCGTGCGGGGGCGCGTGCCGGAGAGCCTGGCGTGGGAGGTGGTCGCGTACGCGGCCGTGCCGCCCGATCGCCCGCTCGGCCAGTTGCGGCGCGAGGAGCGCCGCGCGCTCGCTTTGGCGCTCGTCGAGTACGAGCTGCCCGTGCTCGAGGTCATGGGCTACCGCAAGGCCGAGGTCACCGCGGGGGGCGTTCCGCTTTCGGAGGTCGATCCACGCACGATGGAGTCGCGCCGGGCGCCGGGGCTCTACCTGGCGGGGGAGATCCTGGGCGTGGACGGGAGGTTGGGGGGATACAACTTTCAGTTTGCGTGGTCGACGGGGTGGATCGCCGGGAAGGGAGCGGCGCGCGCCGCTTCATGACCGCAGGCGGCGTGCCGCGCGGGCCGCGCCCCGGAACTCCCCGTAGCGGTCCGAGAATCCCTCTGCCGCACTCCAGCGTTCGATGACCGACCATCGGATCCGATTCGTCGCGGCGATCCGCACCGCAACTGCGAGGCTCTGGCGATCGTTCCAGTGATAGAACGCGGCGAGGCGGTCCCTGCAACTGTCAGTTGCCGAGAGCGCGAGGCAGCGATGTCGGCCCGAGACGAACTCGATCGGGCTCACGCGATCATCTCCGCCGATCGCGAGCGGGCCACGCGGAAACTCCACGTAGAATACGATCTCAGGATGCACGTAACGATCCCCTGAACGATTGAATCCCAACGCCGCAAGCGCCTGGTCGAGTTGATTGCGCTGAACCTCCCCGGTGAGAACAAAGTCCGCATCGACCGAGGAGTAGCCTCCTCGGGAGTGCAGGCTCGCGCAGGCTCCGCCCGTCAGGACAGCATGGATGCCAGCCCGACGCAGCGCGTCGCCGACGGTCACGGCGACCGTCGCAAGGGATGACTTGGGCCCGAGTCTCACAGCGGCTTCGCGCTCCTCCGCGGACGAACTCGCAGCTCGTTGATTTTGTGAAGGAGGCCCTCGTCCGCCGAAGCAATGCGCCGAACAAGCTGGCGTAGCTCGTGCGCGGCGAAGTAGCCGGGGTTGAGGGAATAGACTCGCGTGCGTCCCACGCTACGGCCCGCGACCAACCCATCCAGCTCGAGGGACCGGAGCGCCTTCTGGACGACGGACAGCCCGGACCCGAGCAAGCGGGACAGTTCGCGGGGATGGCTGGACGTGAGCAGTTGGAGGCCGCACAGGACCCGCGTGCGGGTGCGGCTGCCGAAGGGGCTCGATGACGTAGTGACTCTCATAAGAGGTCATATGACCTCACTTAGAGGTCATAGTCAATGGCGATTTGTGTGGAGGGTCCGTAAGTGATCTTGGTCCCGGGCGGATACAACTTCCAGTGGGCCTGGTCGACGGGGTGGGTGGCGGTGAGGAGGGCGGGCAATCAGGGAGTATCCTGGTCCAGAGCGGGGCTCTGACCATGGAAGCAGGCCGATTGCGCCCAATGCCATTCAAGGGTGGTCTGCGAGCAGGGGAATGGATTGGGACCTACTGAAGGCGACTGCGACGGGGCCGCCTGTCAATCGACGATCCTACGTCCACCCCTTGGGTAGCCCAACGACCTTCATCGCCAGGGAAGGGAAGCTCACATGAACCCGCTCCTCACACGCCGCAATCCGCCACCGGTCTCAGCGGCGCTGCTGTGCCTCGTCCTGGCCGCGGCGCTGGCGGTCGGTCCGGCCCTCGCGGGCAACGGCGACCCGGTGGGTGGCTACCCGACGTACCGCGAGCGGGCCATTCTCGCGTTGGCGAATGCTTGCCGCCAGGGTCCGCAGGCCTATCGGGCTGCCTACCTGGGCGACGCGCGCATCCTGCGTGCCGCTACGTACCCGGCGGTTCCGCCGCTCTACTGGGCTTTGCCGCTCAACCGCTCAGCGCGCGCCCACTCCATCGACATGGCCACCACACCGTGCTTCCAGCACGACTCGTGCGACGGGACGAACCTGTGGGACCGGATCCGCGGCTACTACCCCGGGGTCACGTCCATGGCCGAGAACATCGCGAGCGGGTACCGGTCGCCGCTCGAGGTGGTGAACGGCTGGTTGCTCGACGGTGGGGCGGCCGATCACTCGCACGGCGACGGCCACCGCCGGAACCTGCTGTCCGGGCAGTTCCGCGAGACGGGCGCCGGCTCCGCGTTCGGCGGCCCAGGGGGGCCGTACGACACGCAGGACTTCGGGAGCGGAGCGCCGGACTTCACGACGCCGCTCGTCTCGGGGTCGCATGTGATCGACGGGAAAAGACTCACGTTCCTGGCGAGCTACGATGCCCACGACGGGCATGCTCCCCGGGAAGCCACGCTGCGCATCGACGACGAGACGATCCCCATGCGGCTCGCGTTCGGCACCGGAGCGAACGGGACCTATCGCGTCACGATCCCCGCGGGGGACGAGTGCCGCTCGTATCGCTTTCGCTTTCGCGACGCCGCCGGGCGGGAATGGCGGCACCCTGAAGACGGCACGCTGTTCACGACCGGCGAGGGGGGCTGTACGAAGGAATACGCGCCTGCGGGAAGGGAAGAGCGGGGGGACCGCACAACGGGCCGTTGAGCACGCCCTAAGGCGAGACCGCGGCGACGTCGCTGACCGGAGTCGGCGCCAGCAGATACAGTCCGCTGGCGGATGACGCGAGCAACTGCCCCGGCGCACCCGGATCGAGGTCGAGGGACCACACGCGATCGGACGGCAGATCGCCTGTCGGCACGCGCGCCCAGGTTGCGCCCGCGTCCACGCTGCGGAAGATGCCGCCCCAGGCGAAGTCGCTCACGTAGATCGTGCCGCCGTCCGGGTGGATCGCGATTCCCGACAGGTCCGAGCGCGGAAGCCCGCCGGTCACGCAATGCCACGTGTGTCCGCGATCGTCGGAGCGGAAGAGCCCGCCGCTCGTCGTGGCGAGGACGGCGCACTCCTCCCCGGCCAGAACCGCGAACGCGTGCGGAATCACGCCCGGAAGAGGCGGGGCGATATTCGTCCAGGTGTCGCCGTCGGCAGGGCTGCGGAAGAAGCCTTCGGCCGTCGCCGCGACGACCCGATCGGGATGTTCGGGGAACACCATGAAGCCGAATGCCGGCTTGCTGCCGCCGAGGTCCGGCCGCGTCCAACTCGCGCCGCCGTCGACGCTCTCGATCACGCCATCCAGCGTGGCGGCGAGCAGTCGGCGCGGCCGCATGCCGACGAGCTCGCTCACGCGCGGGTGCGCTTCGCTGCCGTTCAGGACCGTGGGCAGGCGCGTCCATGTGGTGTCGCCCGCCTCGCATGCGAAGATCCCGTCGTCGGTTCCGGCGAAGATCGTCTTCCCCGTGCGCGCCAGGGACAGCACGTGACGTGCTTCCATTCCGTGCCCCAGGCGAGCCCACGGGCGGCTCATTCCGCTCCAGACGAAGACCGCGTCGTCGCCCCACACCGCCGCGTACAGGCGCCTCCCGGGCGTATCGAACAGGAGCCGGGAGACGAACCGTTCGGAGAAGCCCGCGTTGCTCGCGCTCCAGGTCTGCCCGCGGTCCGTGCTGCGCAGGACGCCCGTGCCTTCGGTGCCGAGCAGGATCGCGCCGTCGGGCTGCACGAGCACCGCGTTCACGATCGGCTTGTCGGGCGGCCCGAGCCGCCACGTCGAACCGCCATTCTCTCTGATCCAGAGCCCCTCCGTCGTGCCGGCGAGCAACAGGTTCCGGTCGCCATCGCCCTGGCGGACGGCGCGCGTGCGCCGGCGTAGACGGTCTGTGGATCGGCCGAGTCTACGGTCAACGACATGACATCGGAGTCGTCGATCATGCCCACCGCCAGAGGAAAGTCTGTGTGGATGCCCACAAAAGCGGTCAATCTGCGCTCGCGCGCCGCAGCCCGGAGACGAATGTTCCGGTCGGACTCCCATTCTTACTTTGCGTCGACGGGCGGAGTGGACACGCCGGGAGCGCGAATTCGCTTGCTCATCCGGAGCGGGTGACCCACGGTCGAGCTACGCAGCACTCTCCCCAACGCAGGATGGTGTTCAATGGGCGACAAGTCCCCGAAGTCCAAAGCCCGGCAGCAGAAGCAGGACACGGCGCACAAGATTCAGGAGCAGGCGGCCGCGATCGCCAAGAACAAGCCCGCGCAGCCCAATCCGCTCAAGAAGGGCAAGTAGTCGCGGTCCGGCGCCTTTTCCTGCGCGAGTCGCGCTACGCCGTGGGCCTCGATCTGCCGGCGCCGGGCCGCTCCACTTCCATCCGGCCGCGGATGCGCACGCAGGGCGGACCGGGCCGCGGTTGTCACCATCCACGGGCATGCCCGCAGACGTAGGCGGGTCGATCAGGCACGGCCCTGAAATCAGCCACGACACTTGGGCGACGCCTCTCGTGGACCCCGGATCCGCCAGATGGATCCGGCCTCGCTGCATGGCGCCGACCTCGCGCCAACGATGACGCAGGACGGGGTCGTGGTCGGCACTCACCCCTGCATGAACCCCGAGCAGGCGCTGGGACGGCGACTTGTCGTCCGGTGCTTCATCCGTGGGCTTGCGCACAACGTTCAGGGGGCCTGGTCCACGCGGTGGGTGGCGGGGAATACTGCGGCGCGGGCCGGCCGGCAGTCTGGTGGACCGCCGAGACTCCAATGAGGTGGCCCATGGCTCGATACCAGTGCGCGCGCTGACCTTCCGCGGCGTTCGCGACATCCGCTACGAGAACGTCCCGGATCCGAAGATCATGGATCGGGGCGATGCGATCGTGCGCGTCGAGCGCGCCGGACTGTGCGGCTCGGACCTCCACGTCTATCACGGCCGCGAAGTCGGGATCGACCCCGGCACCGTCATGGGGCACGAGCTCGTCGGTCGCGTCGTCGAAGCCGGGGCGGACGCGCGCAAAATCACGCCCGGCCTCCGCGTCGTCGCACCGTTCACGACCAGCTGCGGGCGATGCTTCTACTGCCTCGACGGACTCTCCGCGCGCTGCCTCACAGGGGCCTTGTTCGGATGGGTGCGGGCCGGTGCGGGGCTCGAGGGAGCGCAGGCCGAGTTCGTGCGCGTGCCGCTCGCCGCCTCGACGCTGGTCGCGATCGATGACGACCTTCCTGCGGAGACTGCGCTGCTACTCGCCGACGTCCTGCCCACGGGGTGGCACGTCGCGCGGATGGGGGAGGTCGGTCCCGACTCGGTGGTCGTCGTGCTCGGCTGCGGCCCGATCGGCCTCGCCGCCGTCGTCTCTGCCATCGAACAGCGCGCGCGCCGCGTATTCGCGGTCGACGCGGTCGCCGAACGACTCGCGCTCGCGGAGCGCTTCGGCGCCGAGCCGCTCCACCGGGACGGCGACCTCCCCGGCGCGGTGCGCGCCGCGACGGAGGGGCGCGGCGCCGACGCCGTGCTCGAAGCCATCGGCAGCGCGGTCGCCGCGCGCCTCGCGTTCGACCTCGTGCGCCCGGGCGGCGTCGTGTCGATCGTGGGGGTACATCACGAAAGCGCTTTCGCCTTCTCGCCGGTCGAGGCGTACGACCGGAACCTCACCCTGCGCATCGGCCGCTGCCCGGCGCGGTCGCTCATGGATGAACTGCAGGGATTGCTGCGCCGCCGAACGGACCTGGGCGCGATCGTCACGCACGTGCTCCCGCTCGCCGAAGGAGCGGAGGCCTACGAGCGCTTCGACCTCAAGCAGGACGGCTGCATCAAGGTGGCCTTCGCTCCCTAGCCCCGACGCACCGCCAGCAGGGACACCGATGCGTTCCCTGGGCGATTACCGGTGATAGGTCGCGCGGACTCCTCCCCACGACGTCCCCTTCGCGGGCGTGAAGCACACCGTGTAATCGATTTGCGCGGTGAAGATCGCGCCTGCGACCCCGCATCCGGCATCGCGATCGTAGACGTACAGACGATTCTCCCCACAGCGGAGCGTCGAGGTGATGTCGACGAAGATCCCCTGCTCCGTCGTGTAGCCCCCGCCCGCGATCGGCAGCCCGACGCCGTTCAAGTAGACGCCGAGCGGGTTCGGTCCGGGGAAGCTGCCCGAGTCGCCCAGGAGATCGTCGGCCATCCAGCAGAAGTAGATCCGCGCGTACTGGATGCAGCACGGGTTCGGCACGTCCACCGTGAACGGAATCGAATAGAGCGCCGAGCGCTGCTTCCGATTCTGATCGATGGAGATCCAGTTTGCGGCCGGGTCGCACTGCAGCGAGGCAGTCCAAGAGGTGCTCGGCGTGACCGACCAGGCTTGCGGTCCGGCGTCGGCGGCCGCGAAGTCCGCGGCGGTAAAGGCTGCCGGGAACGGCGTCGTGCACGAATTGTTCGGCTCGACCAGGAACGTGATCGTGGGGTCCTGCGCCGGCGGCGCGATGTTGCCGCTGCGCAGCACGATGCTCGTGGCCGCCGAGGCGATCGTACCGGCCAGGAGCCACCCTGCGGTGAAGCCCATGACGAGGGCGCGTCGGCTTGAGCAAGCGAGCATGAGAGTGTCCTTCCTCGATGGATGACGGAATCAACGCCGGCGGCCGGGTCCTTAAGCAGGCCCCGTCCGGCACGAGGGCAACAACTCTGCCGCAAGGCGTTTACAAAGGGAAGGGGAATTCACGGTTCAAGCCGGGGGCAACGCACCGATGTCCACTGGGGATCGTGGGCGGCGACGCCTTCGGAGGGCCGCGCGAAAGACGCAAGGGCGCAACACTACAACACGCGGATGGAGGGACCCGCTCGGAACGCCTTCGGAATTGACACAGGCAGCGGGGCCGCTCAGGATGGGCCGCGCTCAGGCTTCGGTCGCCCAATGGTCCCCGGAGGAGCTTCGGACATATTCGAACGCGTTGGCATCGCGAAGGCGGCCTCCTGCCACGCGCTCCGCCACTCGTTCGCCACCCATCTGATCGAAAGTTGCTAAGAGATCCGGACGATCCAGGAGTTGATCGGCCACCGCGACGTGAGCATGACCGTGATCTACACCCACGTCCTGAACCGCGGCGGCCACGGCGTGAAGAGCCCCCTGGACGGCGCATGTGCCACTTCCCGAATTTGCGCCACACGGCTTCTGCCGGTCATTCTATCCGGATAGGAGGCGAGGCGGAGGAGGCGGTGGTCGGGCGGACCGTGTGGTTTGCGGCCGCGGATGAGCGAACGCCGGGTTGCGGGGGAGCTGGCGACCACGAATTTGCTACTTTGCGTTAGACGCTTGGGAGAAAAGGGGACGA
>JBDTYW010000021.1:0-13287 GCA_040005445.1 Candidatus Eiseniibacteriota bacterium | reverse complement strand
AGAGCAGATCCGCGTCGGTGCCGGCGAGAAGTTGCCGCTGACCCAGGACGAGGTCGAGATCCGTGGCCACGCGATCGAGTGCCGCATCAACGCCGAGGACCCGGCGCACAACTTCCGGCCGAACCCCGGGCACATCTCGTACTGGTACAAGCCGGGCGGACCCGGACTGCGCGTGGACAGCCATGTCTACGCGGGCTACGACGTGCCGTCCCACTACGACTCGCTGATCGCCAAGATCATCGCGCGCGGCAAGGACCGCGCCGAGGCGATCCAGCGCATGGTGCTCGGGCTCGAGGAGCTGATCGTCGAGGGCATTCCGACGACGATCCCGTTCCACCTGCAGGCGCTCGCGCACCCGCGCTTCCTCGCAGGCGACCTCGACACGCGCTTCGTCGAGATGATGTTCGCCGAACAGGAGAAGGCGAAGGCCGTGCCCGTCGCGTGAGCCGCCCCGTCCTCGTGCGCGTGTTCCGCTCCGCGCTCGATCCCGATCTCGAAGTCGTTCCGTCCGCCGATCGCGCCGTCTACGTCGTGGTCGTGGACGTGCTGCGCGCGACCACCTCCTTGGTCCACGCGTTCGCCCACGGCGCGCTCTCCGCGCGCGCGTTCGCCACGATCGACGAGGCGCGCGCGGAGGCGAGCGCAGGCGCCCCGGCGGCCGAGCGCCCGCTGTTGTGCGGGGAGTGGGGCGGGCTTCGGGTCGACGGGTTCGACCTCGGGAATTCGCCCTCCGAGTACGCTGCCGAGCGCGTCGCCGGCCGCGACCTGCTGGTCGCGACCACGAACGGAGCGCCTGCGATCCACCGCACCGCCGGCGCCTCGCACCAGTTCCTCGCCGCGTTCGTCAACCTGACCGCCTGCGCCGACGCCCTGATCGCGCTCGCCCTGCGCACGAAGCGCGTCCCCGGCGAGCGCGAGGTGCGCCTGGTCGCCGCGGGCAAGCTGGGCGAGCCCTGCGCCGAGGACGATGCCGTGGTGGGCGCGCTCGCCGCGCGCCTGCTCGCGCGCGGGCCGGAGCAATTCGAGCTGACGGGGGAGGACCCGCGGTCGTTCGCCGCGGCGGCGGGCTTCGATCCGCGGACGGGGCTCCCCGCGGCGCCGCTCGCCGAGGGGCGCGTCGCGATCGAGGCGTTCCTGCGCTCCTGTGAGCACGGAGCGGCGCTGGTCGCGATCGACCCGGCGTTCGTGCCCGACCTGGCCGACGCGGCGGATCTCGATCGCTTCACGCGACTGCCGTTCGGGCGGGGCGGGGTGATCGGGCCGGGAATCGACCTCGGGGCGCGGCCGGTCGATCCGCTGCGGTAGGGGGGCGGGGCCGGGACGGGTCCGGCTTGGCGTCCCCGCAACACTTTGCGTCGGATCCTGGACTCGCGCGAGCCTGCCCCGGGGCAGGCTCGACGCCCATGCCCATGCGCGCCCGTGCCCGCGCGACTACCGCCGCTGCGCCTGCACGAACAGCCCAAGCGCGACCATCCCGAGCAACCCGTTGGCGAACCAGGCCGCGACCACCGGCGGCAGCGTGCCGCTCTGGCCGAGTGCCAGGCCGGCGCGCATCAGGCCGACGTAGAAGAACGCGGTCGAGACCGAGATGCCGAAGCCGAGCGCGGCGTTCGGGTTGCGCAGGCGCGCGGCGAGCGCCGCGCCGATCACGACGACGATCAGGTTGATGAACGGGAAGGCGATCTTCTGGTAGAGCTGGACCTCGAACTTCTCCGAGCGCAGGCCGCTGTGGCTGAGCCGGTGCACGTACTCGGCGAGCGCCTCGTAGCCCATCGCATCGGGGTTCTGCGGGTCCTTCTCGAAGTCCTCGGGGCGCTCGGGGAGGCCGGGCAGGCTGCGCACGGCGAACGTCATGGCGCGCTCCTTGCCATTCTCGAAGCGGCGCTCGATGCCGTCGAGGAACACCCACTCGCTGCCGTTCCAGCGGGCGGTGCGCGCGTCGATGCGGCGCACCAGGCGGTCGCCGTCGAACTCCGTGATGGTCACGTCGTGCAGGCGTTTCTCGGGCACGAGATACAGCTTCGCCGTGTAGATGCGCCCGCGCTGCCCGAGCACGGACAGGTTCGAGTACTCCGTGGGCCGGCCGGCGAGCCGGTGGCGCACCTCGGTCTCGATGATCTGTTCGCGGCGCACCGTTGCCTGCGGCACGACCAATTCGTTGAGCACGAACGAGGCCGCCACCGCGATCAACCCGACGCCGAACAGCGGCACGATGATGCGGCCGGTAGAGAGTCCGGCGGTCACCATCGCCGTCAGCTCGTTGAACTTGCTCATCTGCCCGAGCGTGAGGAACGTTGCCATGAGCAGGGCCACGGGCAGCACCTGGACGGTCACCCACGGAACCTTGTACATGTAATAGCGGGCCACGATCAGGAACGAGGCGTGCCCGTCCATGAAGTCCTGGAGCTTCTCGAACAGGTCGACGATCGCGAAGATCATGACGAACGCGCACAGGGACAGCAACAGCAGCTTGACGAACTCGACGAGGACATAGCGGTCCAGCAGGCGCATCAGGCCGTCCCGATCGAGGGCGCGGTGCGCGCCCGATGGCGCACGCGGGGGCCGAAGCGCACCTCGCACGCCTGGAGCGTGGCGACCAGGCCCCAGCCGCCGAGCACGATGTTGGCCAGCCACATCGCCAGCCACGGCGGCAGCAGCAGGCGGTCCGCGAACGATTCCCCGAACTGGAGGCAGAGGTAGTAGAACGCGAAGAACAGGATCGAGACAAAGCCGATCGCCACGCCGCCGCGCTTGACCTGCATCCCGAGCGGGGCCCCGATCAGCACGAACACGACGCAGGCGAACGCGAGCGCGAATTTCTTGTGCAACTCGACCTCGAGCGACGCCTTGCGGCGGGCGAGCGTCTCGACCTCGAGCCGGTTCATCTGCAGCTCGGACTTGATCGACTCGGGAAGGTTCGCGAGGTCGATGGTATGCCCGCGCATGCGGGCGAGCGCGAGCCCGAGCGGGCCCAGCACGCCGCCCTGGCCGCTGCCGTCGGCGCGCGGCACGAGGTCGAGCGAGGCGATCCCGCCCTGATCGAGCGTCTCCTGGGCACGGGCGAGTGCGCCGCGCAGCTGGTCGTCGGCGACCTTGATTTCCTGGCGGAGCTGGCCGAGGTTCATTTCTCGGTCGGATCGCATGTCCCGAACCGAGCGCCGGAGCATGGTTCCGGCGCCCGGCACATAGATCCGATGGACATCGAACTTCATCTGGCGATACTTGCGGGCTCCCGGGGTGTCCCCCGGGACTTCGTGCAGGACGCCGTCGTGCAGCTCGAGCATGGCGGTCTCGCCGTCGGGCATGTAGGTCAGGGTGCCGTGCTCGGCGACGATGATCGTGGGGGAGGGATTGCTCCCGAACTCGAACAGCGTGATCCCGCGCATCTCGTTGCTCGTGCCGACGACCCGGCGCACGAGCAGGCTGTAGCCGGGGAAGTCGTTGATGAACACGCCCTCGGCCAGGCGTACGGTCGGGCGCTTTTGGGAGACGTCGACCATCAGCGAGGCCAGCCGGTGGTTGGACTCGGGCAGGATCCAGGCGTTGAATGCGCAGAGCGCCAGGAACAGCACGAAGGCCGCGGCGAGGGGCGCGAGCAGGATCCGGAACATGTTGATCCCGCTGGTCTTGAGCGCTGTGATCTCGTTGTCCTGGGCCATGCGCCCAAACGTCATGAGGCTGGCCACCAGGACCCCGCAGGGGACCGAGAGGGCCACCATCCAGGCGAGCGAGAGGACGAACAGCTCACCGACCGCTCGCAGCGGGATCCCGCGGGCTACCAGGAGATCCATGATGTCGACCAGGAAGTCGAGTTGGAGGAGGTAGGTGACGACCCCGAACCCCAACAGCCAGGGAACCAGGTGGAGCCGCAGGACGTACAACCGTAAGATCCGCATGGATGCGACCTTACCCCGGCTCGGGGGCCCGGCCAAGCGCCGATCCCGGACTGCCCTTTGAAACCCGTCCCGGAGCCGTCGACCCACCCCTTGCGACCTCGTTTGGTGCCTTCGTCCCGCCTGTCCGCCCGCATGATCCCGCTCGGGATCGCGTTGGCGCTTGCCCTGTTCCTGGTGCACCGGGCGGGGGCGCAGGCCCCGCAGGCTCCTTCTGGCCCCGATACCGCCGCCAGCGCCGCGGATTCGGCCGGTCCGGACTCGAGCGCGCAGCCCCCGATCCCCCGGCGCCAGGTCCTGCCCCCGGTCCTGCCTCCGGACTCGCTGGCACCGGCGCCGCCGCCCGCGCCGGTTCCCTCGGTGGCTGCCCCCGTGGATACGCTCGGGCTGAGGCTGCGGGCGATCCCGCCGTTCGTGCCCGGGTTCGAGCCGCCCCGGCTCGACCGCACCTCGTGGATCACGTGGACGCCGCGCGTCTCGCGCCTGGCGATCCCGCGCTTCCTGGTGGGCGAGTTGCCGTTCGAGCCGGCCGAACCCTGGCAGCTTCGCTACCAGCTCGACGCGCGCACCGTGCAGCTCACCGTCGATCCCGAAAAGGGCACCGTCAAGACCGCGCTCACCGCCGCCGACGTGCCGCTCTCGGAGGCGCGCGAGATTCCGTTCGAGGACTACGCGCGCGAGCTGACCACGCTCAACCTGCGGCGCACCTGGATCTCCGAGTCGGCGGCGCGCATCGACCGCAAGCCGACGCAGATCGGCCTGCAGGGCAAGCGCGGCCCGTTCGAGTTCCGGCTGCCGGTCGACCTGCCGAAAGGCCTCGAGGGCGTGTTCGGCCGGGGCGGGCCGACGCTCAACGTGTCGGGCTCCGAGCGGATCTCGATCTCGGGCACGTCGCAGTGGGACAACCGCATCTCGGGCAGCGGCATCAAGCGCTCGCTCTTCCCCCAGCTCGACATGCGGCAGGACCTCAACATCGCGCTCAACGGCAGCCTCGGCGACAAGGTGCACGTGGACGTCGCGCAGAATTCGGCGAATACGCTCCCCCTGGCGAACCGCATCGGCATCCGCTACGGCGGCTACGAGGACGAGATCCTCAAGTCGCTCGATCTCGGCAACACCAACCTCGCGCTCCCGGGCACGCAGTACGTGTCCTACTCGGGCCGCAACGAGGGGCTCTTCGGCGTCAAGGCCGCGGCGCGGGTGGGAGGCACCGACCTCGCGCTCATCGCCTCCAAGCAGGAGGGGCGGTCCGAGCGCAAGTCGTTCCAGGGGACGGCGCAGGAGGTCGTGCGCCAGATCGACGACCTGAATTACATCAAGGGCAAGTACTTCTTCCTCCAGCGCCCGGCCGAACAGCTCGCCACCAACAGCCGGATCGAGATCGGCACGCTCAAGGTGTTCGTCGACGACCGCAACGGCAGCAACGACCAGGGCGTGCGCGGAGGGTATGCCGAGATCGACCCCGGTGCGCTGGCCTCGGACTCGACGCGCCTCAAGGGCTCGTTCGACGGGCTCGAGGAGCTCAAGGACTACGAGATCACGTTCGACTACTACGGCGAGCGCTTCCCGGTGATCGTGCTCAAGAGCGCGCTGTCGAACTCGCAGGTGCTCGGCGTGAGCTACCAGGAGGTGCTGGCCGACGGCTCGCGGCGCTTCGTCGGGCGCGTGCCGGATTGCCCGACGGACGTGACCCTGCCGTGCGACTCGATTCACGTCAAGATCCTGCAGGCGCCGCAGGACCGTCTCCCCGCGCGCAGGGACAACCCGAACCTGTACGAGACCGATCCGGCGGTCGCGCCGTTCATCGTCACGCGCGACTACGAGATCAAGAGCTTCTACGACCTGCAGACCTCGAGCATCGATCCCAAGTCCCTCCAGCTCCAGGTGCGCCGCTACGACGCGAACCTCGATGAGTCGAACGACGCGTACAAGGAGGGCACCGCGCTGTTCTCCTACCTGCGGATCATGGGCGTCGACCTGTTCAAGGACAACGGCTCGGGCAGCCCGAGCGAGGGCACCGACGCGCTCGTCGACCAGTTCACGAACGCGGACTTCCTCGACCTCGATCGGGGTATCCTGTTCTTTCCGGACCTGCGCCCGTTCGATCCCCGCCTTCCGGGCCGGGCCGATGCCGCGGCACATCCCGAGGACGAGTACTTCTTCCGGCCGCGGATCGCGAACACGAACCAGACGATCCCGGGCCTGCGCGGCCGCGTGTTCTGGCCCGCGGGCCAGGCCTCTCCGCCGAACGTCGAGAACTCCCCGATCACGCCGACGGCGCTCGAGACGAACCCGAACGTTTACGACAAGCGCAGCCTCACGCCGTCGAGCGATCGCAAGTACTACATCTACGCCAAGTTCTCGGGGCAGGACTTTTCGGGGCAGATCTACCTCGGCCAGACCAACCTGCTCGAGGGCTCCGAGGTGGTCGCGATCGAGGGCGTCCCGCTCGAGCGCAACAAGGACTACACGATCGACTACCAGGCGGGCACGCTCACGTTGCTGACCGCGCGCGCGCGGGAGAACCGCTCGCGGCTCACGATCGACTACTCGTTCGCCCCGCTGTTCGCGCAGGCGGGGCGCACGCTGATCGGCAGCACGATCGGCTACCGGGGGTTCGACCGGTCGTTCGGCGGCGCGTTCATCTACGAGGCGAAGGGACAGCAGGAGGCCCGGCCGCGTCTCGGCGAGGAGCCGAGCCGAACGCTCATCGGCGATGTCTACACGCAGCTCTCGCTCAAGCCTCGTTTCCTCACGAGCCTGGTCGACAAGCTGCCGTTCTACTCGACCACCGAGGAGTCGCACATCGACATCAACGGCGAGCTTGGCTACTCGCGCCCGAACCCGAACACGAAGAACACGGTCTATCTCGACGACTTCGAGGGCAACCGCGACTCGTACTCGGCGCCCATGTCCCGCGGGTTCTGGAAGTGGGCATCGCCGCCACTGGTGCGCCTCGGCGCCGGCGCCGTCACCGACACGGTGCAGAACGATTACGCCGAGCTGATCTGGTACAACCCCTACAACACGGTCAAGGCGGGGGACCTCAACCCGCGCCTGACCCGCAACGAGGGCAACCAGAACCTGATCACCGCGCTCGACTTCTACGTCCCGAAGGCGCCCGTGGACCGGCGCTGGCAGGCGAACGGCATGTGGAACGGCGTGACCACCACGGTCGATCCCGACGGCGCGGACTTCTCGCGCTTGCAGTACCTCGAGGTCTGGCTCAACGACTGGCGCGATCCCGACGTGCGCCAGAACGCGAAGCTCAAGCTCCACATCGACCTCGGCATCGTGTCCGAGGACCAGCAGCGCGCGCCCAATGCGCCGCCGAACGGGATCTTCGACACCGAGGACAAGAACAAGGACGGCAAGTACGATCCGCCCGGGCCCGATCCGGCGCAGTGGGAGGACGGCGGCGCCGACGGTCTGCCCGACCAATTCGAGACCGATCTCTACGACCTGTCGACCGCAACCGACGCCGACAAGCACGGCGACAACTACTTCAAGGCGCGCGACGAGCAGGGCCGAGAGGTCCAGTTCTCGGACAACTCGAACACGATCCAGCGGCTCAACCCCTTCGTCTACATCGGTCCGACGCTTACCGAGAAGAGCAAGAGCACGGTCGAGGGCGGCTCGCGCGTGTTCACCGAGGACCTCAACAACAACCAGTTGCTCGACACCTCGAACGACTACGTGTCCTACGTCCTCCCGCTCGGGGACCAGAACGCGCTGTCGCGCTTCCTGATCTTCTCGGCCGAGTCGACGCTCACCACCGAGGGCACGCCGGTCGCCCCGAACAACGGCTGGAAGCGCTACCGGATCCCGCTCGACGAGAATGATCCCGCGTTCCGCCAGGTCATCGGGTCGGGCGGCCTCTCGAACGTCAAGCACATGCGCGTCTGGCTCGAGGGAATCGACACGTTCAAGGGCAATGCCACGCCGGCGAAGACGAGCGCCGCCGCGCCCGGGCGCCAGCCGCTGATCGAGATCGCGGCCATCGACGTGGTCGGCAATCGCTGGCGCATCGCGAGCGCGGATTCGGCTCTGCAGGCGACGAACGGCAGCATCGTCGCGCGCAACGTCAACAACCAGGAAGACCGCAACATCTACGACCCGCCGTTCAACGTCGACACCCAGAACCGGGCGGGCAGCTCGCAGACCCAGCGCGAGCAGTCGCTCGCGCTCGAGGTCACGCGCCTGCCGGTCGGTTCCACGGCCACGATCTTCAAGACCGAGACGCTGCCCGAGGACTACACGCGCTATTCCCGGCTGGCGTTCTACACCGCGCAGTTCGGCTTCATGAACGAGGACTCGGCGCGGTTCTTCGTGCGCATCGGTTACGACGATCGTAACTACTACGAGTACTCGCGGCCGATCCGCGATGCCGCCTCGGCGCCGTACCGGCCGACGCCCTGGCAGAGTTATACCGTCGACCTCACGGCGTTCACCGACGTCAAGTTCCACCGGCCCAACGGGGCGGTCACCGACACGGCGTACAACGGCGACGAGCGCTTCGTGGTCGTCGGATCGCCCACGTTCACGCGCGTCCAGCAGTTCTCGCTCGGTGTGTACAGCGACCGCGCCCGGCCGGACAGCGGCGTAATCGTGAACCCGAGCCTGAACGCGATGTCGGGGCAGGTGTGGATCGACGACCTGCGCGCGCTCGACGTCGACCGCTCGCCCGGCGTGGCGAACCGCCTGACGGTCTTCACGAAGGTGGCGGACCTGCTGACCCTGACCACCAACCTGGACAACACCGACGAGAACTTTCAGCGCCTGGGCCAGCTCCGCGGCAGCGACGTCAACTCGGGGCGGTTCTCGATGAGCGGCACGTTCGCCCCGCACCGGTTCATCGCCGCCAGTGGCGTGCAGTTGCCGCTCTCGTTCAACTACGCGCGCCAGACCAGCACCCCGCGCCTGTTCACCGGCACGGACATCGTCCTCGGCGCGGCCGACGCGCGGGCTGAGCGCACGACCGGCGTCGACCGCGGGTTCGGCGTCGCGTTCAGCAAGTCGGGCGACCGCAATCCGATCCTCAAGAACACGATCGGGCGGATCAACCTGAACTTCTCGTTCGCCGACCGCGTCGGGCACTCCCCGACGTCGATCGACTCGTCGCGCACGATCGCGGGCGGGGGCAACTACTCGCTCTCTCCCTCGGAGTGGTTCAAGATTCCGCTGCCGTTCCTGCGCACGCGCAGCGGCCCGCAGAAGCTCGCGATCCTGCCCACCACGGCGTCGATCGCGTTCTCGCAGCAGACTTCGCGCTCGTTCCTCTACAAGCGCGGACTGGGCGATCCCATCGGCGTCTACTCGCTGCAGAGCGACGTCTACCGCAAGACCAGCCTGTACCAGCTCTCCGCGTCCTGGCGACCGCTGCCGTTCGGCAGCTACAGCGTGAACGCGACGCGCAACGCCTACATTCCCGGGATCATCCCGGCGCGCATCCTGGGCGTGAACTTCGGGCGCATGACGAATTTCGGCCAGCGCATCGACGGGCGCTTCGGGATCAAGCTCACGAAGTACTTCAACCCGAACTTCGACTTCTCGTCGTCGTACACCGAGCAGCGCACGCCCGACCTGTCGCCCGACCTGCAGCTCGGCCAGTTCCAGAACTCGACGAACGGTGGCGTCTCGCTCGAGGTGCCGTTCGCGCGGCTGTTCGCCGGGCGCCCCGCGGCGCCGGCGCCGCCCCAGCCGGCCGTGACCGACAGCTCGCGCCGCGATTCGACCGCCGTGATCCCGCCCGCCGGGCGCGGGTTCTCGCTGCCGGTCGGCAAGCTGCTGGCGCGCCTGGGCAACATCAACCTGCGGGGCACGTTCAGCCGCACGACCGGCTTCGCCCGCTATTCCGGCGTGCCGTCGGTGCCGTACCGCCTCGGCCTCGTGCGCGATCCCGACACCCAGTGGAACGGCGAGGAGGTGCTCTCGATCTACCGCGGCCCGCAGGCCACCGAGAACGCGCAGCGCACGTGGTCGGGGGACGCGTCGACGCAGATCGCCCTGATCGGGCGATCGAGCGTGCGCGTGCGCTCGACTTTCACCAACACGAATCGCGTCTTCAACACGCAGGTCTCGAACCAGCAGAACCTGACGTTCCCCGATCTCGACTTCGACTGGGGGGCGGTGCAGCAGATCATGCGCCTGGGCAAGGCGTTCCCGCAGATCGGCGCGCGTTCGCGCTTCAGCCGGGTGGACTCGCGCGATGGCGCGGATCTCGCGAATCCGACGTCGAAGACGCGCTCGCAGAACCTGACGCCGCTGCTCTCGCTGCAGGGCACCTCGCGCGGGCAGGCGGTCGTGCAGCTCTCGATCGACCGCACGTCGTCCTCGCGCGAGGACTTCTCGAGCCGCCGCGCCACGCGCAAGGAGGGCACGAGCACGTTCCGCACGAGCGTGAGCCGCACCTACCTGCCGGGGCAGAAGGTCCCGATCTTCGGGGGCAAGGGGCTCAAGTCGAGCCTGACGCTGCAGGCCGATGCGTCGTACAACAAGCGCACGGGAGAGACCAACGCGTTCGGCGCGGCCTCGTCCAAGACCAACAACGACCGGTTGGACTTCAATTCGAGCAGCACCTACGCGTTCTCGAGCTATGTCAACGGGACGATCGGGATCGGCTTCTCGCAGTCGCGCGACCTGCAGCTGCGCAACGTCGACGGCAAGCCGCTGGTCCAGCGCTCGATCCGGCTCGAGGCCGCGGCGACGTTCCGGTTCTAGCGTCGGAGATCGAACTGTGCTTGACTCCCGCTCCATGACCCCGCCCCGAGCGTCGACCATCGCCCTCCTCCTGCCGGTGCTGCTGCTCGCGCTCGCCGGCTGCACCGAGAAGTCCGCGCCCCCGTTCGACGAGGCGCGCGCGTTCAAGGACCTCGCGACCCAGGTCGCGTTCGGGCCGCGCGTCCCCGGCACGCCGGCCCACGACCGCTGCCGCGACTGGATCGCGGCCGAGCTGGCGAAGACCGGGGTCACGCCGGTCCTGCAATCCTTCGCCGACACGGTCTACGGGCAGGCCTACGCGTTCACCAACGTGCGCGCGCGTTACGGCCCGCACACGGGGCCGTGGATCGTGCTCGGGGCGCACTGGGACACGCGCGCGATCGCCGACAACGATCCCGACCCCGCGAAGCGGAGCCAGCCGATCCCCGGCGCGAACGACGGCGCGTCCGGCGTCGCCGTGCTGCTCGAGATCGCGCGCGCGTTCCAGGCCGAGGCGCCGCCGATCGGCGTCGAGCTGGTGTTCTTCGACGGGGAGGACCTCGGGCGCGGCGGGGACGTGCGCGGGTTCTCCCGCGGATCGAAGCACTATGTGGGCGCGCTCGAGCACCCGCGGCCGGCGCTCGCGATCGTGCTCGACATGGTGGGGGACAAGGACCTCGGCCTTTACTACGAGGTCAACTCCCACCAGGCCGCCCGCAACCTGGTCGACCGGCTGTGGGCCGGCGCCGCGCGCGTCCAGGCGCCCGGGTTCATCCCCGAGGAGCGCCACAACGTGTACGACGACCATGCCCCGTTCCTCGAGGCCGGAATCCCGGGGATCGACGTCATCGACTTCGACTACAAGGCATGGCACACCACCGGGGACGACCTCACCCAGGTGTCCGCCGGGAGCCTCGGCCAGGTCGGGCGCACCGTGCTCCGCTACGTCTACACCAGCGAGCCGGAGGCCGGTCCGGGCCGTTAAACCCTCCAAAATTGCAGCTTGCGGAATCCCCGACCCGGGAGTAGTTTGAACGCGTGAGTGGTGCGGCCCGGCCACTCATTTGTGTTTGACGGCCCCTCCCGCGGCTCCCGCGTCCTCTGTTCTCAGGTTCCGCACCGGAGTCACCCGTGCCGCGTGGCGTGGGAGTGGCCCGGTCCCCCCAGGAGCCCGACCATGGACGTGCGGCACGAAGTCCTCGAAATCGCGTCGCCCGTGGTCGAGGACCTGGGCTTCGAACTCGTGGACGTCGAGTTCGTGCAGTCCGGCCGCTGGACCCTGCGCGTCTACATCGACCGCCTGGACGGCGGAGGCGCGGTGTCGGTCGACGACTGCACGCTGGTGTCGCGACGCCTCGACGACGCGCTCGAGATGAACCAGACCGTGCCCCACCGGTTCGTGCTCGAGGTGAGCTCGCCCGGGATCGAGCGGCGCCTGCGCACGGCCGGGCACTTCGGCCGCTTCGTGGGCTCGCGCGCGTTCGTGCAGACGCACGACCTGGTCGAGGGGCGTCGGCGGGTCGAGGGCCGGATCGCCGGCGTCGACGGCGAGTCGGTCATGATCGAACTCGACGAGGGGGGCCGCTGGTCGGCTCCGATCGTCGCGATCCAGAAGGCGCATCTCGTCGTCGATCCGTGGGCGGAATTGCGGGCGGCGAACGGCAAGGCGGGGCCGGAAGGCGGTCCGCGCAAGAAGGCCCGGTCCGCGCCCGGCGCGGACCCCAAGGAGACGGAATGAACACGGAAATCCTCGAAGCTCTCGGCGCCATCACGCGCGAGAAGAACGTCGATCGCTCCGTCCTCGTGGAAACGCTCGAGGCCGGACTGGTCAGCGCGGGCAAGAAGAAGTTCGGCGCCACCGCGAACATCGAAGTCCGCTTCGACAACGTGAGCGGCAAGATCGACATGGCGCGCGTCATGGACGTGGTCGAGACGGTCGAGGATCCGGCCCTCCAGGCCACGCTCGAGAAGGCGAAGGAGACGCATCCGGACGCCGAGGTGGGCGGGCAGATCCGCTTCCCGCTCGCGATCGAAGACTTCGGGCGCAACGCGATCCAGGCGGCCAAGCAGGTGCTGATCCAGCGCGTGCGCGAGGCCGAGCGCGAGCGCGTGTTCAACGAGTACTCGAGCAAGGCCGGGCAGCTCGTGCGCGGCATCGTGCAGCAGGTCGATCGCGGCAACGTGATCGTCAAGCTCGACCGCGCCGAGGGGCTGCTGCCGGCGCGCGAGCAGATCCCGCGCGACCACCACCGCCAGGGCGACTACGTGCGCGCGGTCGTGCTCGACGTGGACAAGATGGCGAAGGGCCCCCAGGTCATCCTCTCGCGCACGCACCCGGACTTCCTGAGGCGCCTGTTCGAGGCCGAGGTGCCCGAGATCGCGGACCGCATCGTCGAGATCAAGGCGGTCGCCCGCGAGGCCGGCGCGCGCTCGAAGATCTCGGTGTACTCGAAGGACCCGCGCGTGGACGCCGTGGGATCGTGCGTCGGCCTCAAGGGTTCGCGCGTGCAGAGCATCGTGCGCGAGCTCGGCGGCGAGCGCATTGATATCGTGCCCTGGTCCGCGGACGCCTCGGTGTTCGTCTCGCGCGCGCTGTCGCCCGCGAAGGTGCTGGACGTGCGCGTGCAGGAGGACGACGCGCGCATGCAGGTCGTCGTCGCCGACGACCAGCTCTCGCTCGCGATCGGCAAGGGCG
>JBDTYW010000020.1:0-13299 GCA_040005445.1 Candidatus Eiseniibacteriota bacterium | reverse complement strand
CGACGAGCCGACCAACGACCTCGACGTCGACACGCTGCGCGCGCTCGAGGACGCGATCCTCGACTTCGCCGGCTGCGTGGTCGTGATCTCGCACGATCGCTGGTTCCTCGACCGCATCGCGACCCACATCCTCGCGTTCGAGGACGACGGCGTGGTCACCTGGCACGAGGGCAATTTCAACGACTACGAGGAGGACAAGAAGCGCCGCCTCGGGGTCGCCGCCGACCAGCCGCACCGCATGCGCTACAAGAAGCTGGTGCGGGACTAGGGACCGCTCGGCGTGCCGACGCGATCGCTCATGACCGGTTCCGCCGCCCTGCTCGCGGCGACCGGCCTGGCCTGCCTGTTCGCGCCCGACGTCGTCGGGCGGATCACCGGCGCGGGCGCCGTGCCCGATGTGCTGCTCCAGCTGATCGGCGGAGGCCTGCTCGGTTTCGCCAGCCTGAACTGGATCTCGCGGTACGCCCGGCTGGGCGGCATCTACGGCCGCCCGGTGGTGGTGGCGAACTTCACGCACGCGCTGATCGGCGCGCTCACCCTGGCGCGCAGCGCGTTCGGCCCGCCCCACGGCGCGGCGTTCTGGATCGCGCTGGTGGTCTACGGGACGCTGGCGCTGGCGTTCGGCATCCTGTTCTTCGGCAGTGCCGCCCCGGCCGACCCCTTGGTTCCGTAGGTTTCTGTCGCAAGTTTCCGCCGATTCCGCTCACCCCGATCCGTAGGAGGAACTCGCCATGGGCCAGTTCGTGATCGCCGCCTACAAGCCGAAGCCGGGCAAGGAAGCCTTGCTGCTCGAAGTCGTCCGCGAGCATGTCCCGATCCTGCGCAAGGAAGGGCTGGTCACGCTGCGGCCCGCGCATGCGATGAAGTGCGCCGACGGCACGATCGTCGAGGTGTTCGAGTGGGAGTCGGCCGAGGCGATCGCGGCCGCGCACACGAACCCGGCCGTAATCGCAATGTGGAAGCGCTTCGACGGGGTGTGCGAGATCGCAAAGCTCGTCGATCTCGAGGAAAGCAAGCACATGTTCGCGGGCTTCACGCCACTCGAGCTGTAGAGGCCGGCGAGTTACGCCGTTTCCGCCGCGATGGCTTCGAGGATTCTGCGCGCGAGCCCGGTCAGCGACGGATCGCGCGCGCCCATCACGATGACCAGATCTCCCGGCCGCGCGTCCTTCGCGAGGGCGGCGACCAATTCCTCGCGCGAAGCGGCGAACGCTGCGCGCGCTCCCGCGCCGCGCGCCGCGATATCGGCCACGATGTCGGCCGACGAGAAGTCCTTCGTCGTCGTGCCGCCTGCGTAGAACACCTCGAGCCACCACGCGCGGTCCTGGGGCCCGAGCGCACGCGCGAACGAGTCGACGAAGTCCGCGCGCAGGAAGCGCGTCGGCCCGTAACCGTGCGGCTGGTAGACGGCGAGTACGCGCCCGTCCGTGCCGGCGAGGCGCCGCGCGGTCGCGAGCGTGGCCTCGATCTTCGCGGGGTTGTGCGCGAAGTCGTCGATCACCTCGACGCCGTTCGCGACGCCGACGGTCTGGAAGCGGCGTCCCACCCCGCGAAACGCTGCGAGCGGCGCGACCAGCTCGGCGAGTGGCACGCCCACGACGCCACAGGCCGCGAGCGCCGCGAGCGCATTCTCCACGTTGTGCCGTCCGGGCGCGGGAAGCGTGAAGCGCGTGCCGCGCACCGCGAACGTGCTCCCGCGCGCGCCGAGATCGAGCGAGCCGTCGTCGGGCCGCACGTGGGCCGAGGCGCCGAACCCGAAGGAGACCACCGGCAGCCGCCTGGCGCGCGCGCCGGCGACCACGGATGCGAGGTTCTCGCCCTCCCCGACGACCAGCGCCTCGCGGGCGCGCGCGGCAAACGTCTCGAACATCGCCAGCACCTCGGACTCGGTCTTGTGGTCCTTCTGGAGATTGAGCACGACCGCGACCGCGGGCTCGTAGCGGACGAGCGAGCCGTCGCTCTCGTCGGCCTCGATCACCAGCAGGTCGCCGCCGCGCCAGGCATTGCCCCACAGCCCCTCGGCGCGCAGCGCCTCGAGATCGCCGCCGGTGATCACCGAGGGGTCCTTCCCCGCGCCGCGCAACAGCTCGAACGCCATCGCGACCACGGTCGACTTGCCGCTCGTGCCCGAGACGGCAAGCGTGCGGTGCATCGCCACGAACTGCGCGAGCAACTCGGAGCGGTGGAGGATCGGCAGCCCGCGCTCCTTCGCCACGCGGACGTCCGGCACGCCGTCCTCGACCGCGGTCGAGACCACGAGCGCCGCGCACTCCGGGGCGGAGGGGCCGCTGCCGTCCTGCGGGAAGAGAGCGATGCCGAGGCGCTCGAGCTGCACGCGCGCCTGGTCGCGCCCGCCCTGATCGAACGAGCGGTCGCTGCCCGAGGCGTGGCCGCCGAGCATGACCTGGAATTGCGCCAGCGCACTCATGCCGCTGCCGCCGACGCCTGCATAGTGGAAGACTCCCGGGTGCGTCGGATCGGGGGGGGACATGCGCGTAATGTGCCACAGGTGGGCCGGCGCGCGCGAGCCGGCGTCATGCGACGAACAGGAACCGCCCCCGTTGCCGGGGGCGGCGCCCAGATGAGCTGTTTCGGCATGAACTTGACGCGCCGATGGGACGGCGCGGGAAATCATGCTGCACCTCGACGTAACGTGTGTCCGCGCTCACGAACGACTCCGCCGAAAAATAAATCGGGGCCGGTCCCGGCTGCGGACCGACCCCGACGATGGTTGCGGAGGTTGCCGACTACTGGAGGATCACCGTCCGCGTGTACTTCTGCCCGTCCACGACCAGCACCGCGAAGTAGGTGCCGACCGAGACTCCGCGGTCCGCGAACGACACGCGATGCGCTCCGGCTTCCTTGACGCCCGCGTCGATCGACGAGACCAGACGGCCCGAGACGCTGTACAGGTTGAGCGACACCGACGCCGCGTGCGGCAGCGCGTACTCGAGCGTCGTCCCACCGCGCGACGGATTCGGCATCGCGCCCGCGAACGAGACCGCGCTCACCGTCTCGACGGCCGGACGCACGGACGCGAGATCCATGGCGCGTGCCGCGGCGTTGAGCAGGCTCGGGCGGTACTGGGGCGTGATCGCCTGCATGCGGGTCTTCTGGCCGGCGGAGAAGTTCGTCAGGCAGGCGTCGTAGCTGTAGTCCATGTAGTTGCTGATCGGGTCGAGCCCGGGCGACGGGCAGGTGTCGCGCTGCAGGCTGCACTGGCCGCCCGTGTAGGCCGACGCCTCGAACGGCGTGTCGTCGACGTAGTCGCCCGGGGCGTTGCAGCCGCCCTGGAACGTGTGGTAGAGGCCAAGGTAGTGGCCGACCTCGTGCGTCAGCGTCTCGCCCTCGTTGTAGGCGGTCAGGTAGCCGCCCGGCACCGATCCGTAGTGGAACACGACGCCGTGCATCGTGCTGTTCTCGGGATACGAATCCGGGAAGTAGGCCCAGCCGAGCAGGCTCTGGCCCGGCTTGCAGGTGTAGACGTTCAGGCGGTGGGCAGGATCGATCGCGAGCGAGGACTTCATGGTCCGCTCGGTTCCGCCCGGGACCGTCGTGAACCACTTCTTGTTGCCGGTGCGACTGGTCGAGGCGAGCACGAAGCTGAAGCCCGCGCTCGCGTACTCGGTGTTCAGGGTCTGAATCTGGGCCGTGATCTGGCTGTCGGGGATGTTGCCCTCGCCGGTCGACGGGTTATAGATCACGTGGAACGCGACCTTGATCTGGCCTCCGGCCTGGGTGTGGTTCTGCTTGAGCCACGAGCTCACCGCCGCCTGCAGCGCCGCGGCCGAGGCCGCGTCGGGCTCGGGCGTGGCGCAGGCTCGGCCGCCGCCCTGGCTGTCCTCGGTCATCTGCCGGGACGTGGTCTGAGCCTGGGAGGGGCCGGTAACGAGAGTCGTGACAAGGAGCGAAGCCGCCAGCAGGAGGGGGAGAGGCTGGAACCGAGACTTCATTTGTTCCTCCACGGGGATGGTTCGGGCAAGCCACAGCCCCGACGGGGGAGGCGAGATCGACCGCCGTCCCGGCACGCCCGGCTGCGACAGGGTCAAGACTTTGTCAGGTCTCGCCGGCGGGGGCCAGAGGAATGTTTCGTGGCTGGGGCCCCTTCGGGGCCTATGCCCGGGAAGGCGGCCGCACGAGGAAGCTCGAGATCAGGAGCGCGACGCCTACGAAGCCCGGCATCAGACCGACCGCCCAGGCCCGGCCGTCCTCGTTCACGAGCCAGAGGAAGAGCCCGAGGCCGATGCCGGCGAAGAGCGTGACGGTGCCGCCGATCATCAGGCCCTGCGAGAGGCGGCGCGCGGCGAGTTCCGGGTTCTCCAGGTTCTCGGCTCCGGCGCCGAGGTCGCCGAGCGACGGCACGGGCGGCAACCGGGCCGGGTCGATGCCGGCCTGGATGGCCGCGATCCGCTCCCTTTGGGCGTTCTCGATCACGCGCCCCTGGCTCATGGTCTTGACGATGCCCGCCGTGATGCCGCCGATGATGGCGACGATCGGCACGGCGAAGATCATGAGGGCGACGATCGATTCGGAGAGGTTTCCGATGAGCTGCATGGCGGTCTCCTTCGGGCGAGGTGGAGGCAGGCCGCGGGCGGCCGGCTTCGGTCGGGGGGATTCCCCGTACGCTGCCTTGGACCGTCGGGGCCCAGGGGACGGTTTCAGGAATCGCTTCCGGGAGGGGGTCCCAAAGACTTGAAACCGGACCGAACCATCGAGCCGTCTCACGGGGGGATGGATGCCCTCGACGAGAACGCCTGCGTTGCCCGGGCGCAAGCCGGCAACATGGAGGCGTTCCGCGTGCTCGTCGATCGCCACCGGGAGCGCGCTTACACGCTCGCCCTACGACTCACCGGCGTGCCGGCGGACGCCGAGGAAGTCGCGCAGGACGCGTTCGTCCGGGCGTGGCGGGCCCTGCCGGGGTTTCGGGGGGAGGCCGCATTCGGCACCTGGCTCCACCGGATCGTGTCGCGGCTCGCGCTCGACCGGCGGGAACGGCTCGTGCGTCGCGCGCAGCACGAGACGCCCACGGCCGAGCCGCCCGAGATCGTCGAGCCCGCGTCGGCCTTGAGCGACCCCCCGGGCGGCGACGATGCCGGCTCCCGGCTAGCCCGGCTGCTCGAGGGGCTTCCCGAGCGCGCGCGCGCGGCCGTCGTGCTCTATTATTATGAGGATCGCTCCGTGGCCGAGGTGGCGCGGACGCTCGGGGTGCCCGAGGGCACCGTCAAGACGCTGTTGTCGAGGGCCCGCGCCACGCTGCGCGAGTCCTGGTCCCGCGAGGAGGCTCGAGCTCGATGAACCCGGACCGCACGCCCGAAGACGACGCGCTCGATCCCTCGCTCCGCGCGCTCTGGCGCGCGGCCGACGCAGTGACGCGCGCGCCAGCCGGGTTCGACGAGCGCCTGTTCGTCCGCCTCGAACGCGAGGCGCCCGCGCGCGTCGTTGCGGCCGCAGCCGATCCGGCGCTCGTCGCGTGGGCCTGGCCGGCGCTGCCGTGGTGGGTGCGCGCAGCGGGCGAGTGTCACGTCGTGCTCGCGCTCGCGGTCGCCGGAGCGCTCGTGGCCTGGCCGACCGCCTGGTCGCTGGGCGCGAGCTACCTCGGCGCCGGCGGCCTGGCGCTCGCGCGCGCGCTCGACCAGGGGCTGGCGGCCGCGGCCGGTCTCCTGCTCGGGCCGCTGGCCGCTCCGCGCATCCAACTCGCTCTCGCTCTCTGCGTCTCGCCTGCGTTGGGCTGGGTGTCGTTGCGCGCCGCCCGCGCCGCAGAAAGCTGGGCGCGCCGCGGAGGGGTCGCCCGCGCAGCGTTCGTGCGCGCGCGTTGAGCGCCCGCCCCGCCAATCGGCTCGCGGGCGAGAAGAGCCCCTACCTCCTCCAGCACGCGCACAACCCGGTCGACTGGCATCCCTGGGGCGAGCCCGCGTTCGAACTTGCGCGCCGCACCGACCGGCCGATCTTCCTGTCCATCGGCTATGCCACCTGTCACTGGTGCCACGTCATGGAGCGCGAGTCATTCGAGGACGAGCGCGTCGCCCTGCTCCTGAACGAGCATTTCGTTTCGATCAAGGTCGATCGCGAAGAGCGGCCGGATGTGGACCGCGTGTACATGACCGCGATGCAGGCCATGGGACTCGGCGGTGGCTGGCCGCTGAACGTGTTCCTCACGCCCGACCTCGCCCCGTTCTACGGCGGAACGTACTTCCCGACGAGCGGCGGCCACGGGCGGCCTGGCATGCTGGAGCTGCTCCCGCACATCGCGGCCGCGTGGAACGGCGATCGCGCCGCGCTCGAGGAGAACGGCCGCCACCTGCTGGCGGCGCTCGGGGACCTGGCGCGGGCCGAGGCCTCCGCCCCGGCGCCCGGGGCCGACGCGCTGTGCGACGCCGCGTTCGCCGCGCTCGAGCGTTCCGCCGACCCCGAGTGGGGCGGCTTCGGGCGGGCGCCGAAGTTTCCGACCGCGGCCAACCTCGCGTTCCTGTGGGCCGACGCCGCGCGCGTCGAGGCGCGTGATCCCGCCCGCGCCGAGCAGGCACGCCGGCTGGCGCTCTTCCAGCTCGCCCGTATGCGCGAGCGCGGGATCCACGACCACCTCGGAGGGGGCTTTCATCGCTACTCGGTGGACCGCACCTGGCTCGTGCCGCACTTCGAGAAGATGCTCTACGACCAGGCGCAGCTTGCGATCGCCTACGCCGACGCGTTTCACGCGACCGGGCTGTCCGAATTCGCGGATGCCGCGCGCGGAATCTTCGAGTACGTGGCGCGCGACCTCACCGGTGGGCACGGCGCGTTCCTGTCGGCCGAGGACGCCGACAGCGAGGGCGAGGAGGGGCGCTTCTACGTCTGGCGTCCGGAGGAGCTCGCGGCGGCGCTCGGTGGGGAGGAAGCAGCCCTGTTCGCCGCGCGCTACGGGGTGACTCCCGAGGGCAACTTCGAGGGTGGCGGCGCCACCGTGCTGCACGAGGCCGAGGCGCTCGAGGCCGTTGCCACGCGCTTTGGCCTTTCGGTCGCCGACGTGAGCCTGCAGCTGGCCGACGCCCGGGCGCGCCTGCTCGCGGCGCGGGCGCTCCGGCCGCGTCCGCTGCTCGACGACAAGGTGATCACGGCTTGGAACGGGCTCATGATTTCGGCCTGCGCGCGCGGGGCGGTCGCGCTGGGGGACGACGCGCTCGCCCAGGCGGGGGGGCGGGCGGCGCGTTTTGTGCTCGGCACGCTGTGGGATGGGACTGCGGGCAGGCTGGCGCGGCGCTGGCGCGAGGGCGAGGCGGCGGGCGCCGGCCAACTCGACGACTATGCGTTTCTCGCGCGCGGGCTGCTCGACCTGTACCGGGCGACGTTCGATCCCGCGTGGCTCGAGCAGGCGGTCCTCCTCGCCGATGCCATGATCGCGCGCTTCGCCGACGAGTCCGAGGGGGCGTTCTTCGAGTCTCCGGAGGGCGATCCCACGATCATGGTGCGCATGAAGGACGGCTTCGACGGGGCGGAACTGGCCGGCAACTCGATCGCCGCCCAGGTGTGCCTCGAGCTGGCGGGCATCACGGATCGCCCCGATCTCGGCGCCTGCGCGGACGCCACGCTCGCGTACTACGAGCGGCGGCTCGCCGAACACCCGGTGGCGATGCCGCAGATGCTGGTCGCCCTGATGGCCGCCCGTGTGCCGCCCCGGCACGTGGTGCTGATCGCGGGCGATGCCGGCGCGGAGGGCGAGGACCTCCGGGCGCTGGTGAACGCGGCGCGCGGTGCGCTTGGCGCGCGCGATGCCCTGCTCGTCGCCGGCGACGAGAGAGCGCGCGCGCGCCTGGCGAAGCTGGCACCGGTGGTCGCGCCGCTGGTGGCCCGCGGCGGCCGCGCCACCGCGTACGTCTGCGTCGAAGGCGCGTGCCATGCGCCGACCCACGACCCGGCCGTGCTCGCCGCCGACCTGCGCAAGCCGTAGCGCACGCTTTCGCCGCAAACGAGACGCCCCCCGGCGCAGCGCCGGGGGGCGTTCGTGTCTCAGGCGTGCGGCTGAAGCGGCTAGGTCGTGCGGCGGTTGTGCTTCGCGCGGTGGATGTGGCGGCTCTGCACCTTCTGCGCCTTCAGGATGCGCGCGCGCTCGCGCGCAGTGACCACGCCGTCGGCACGCGCTCGGCGCACTTCGCGCGCCACGTGGCGCTGCCCGCGCTCGAGGCGGTTCGCCTCGCGCGGCGTGAGCGAGCCCGAACGCACGCCCTGCTGGATGCGTTGCTGCTGGTGGACGCGGTGGCGGTGGATCATCGGGGTCGCGGCATCGGCGGCGAGCGCGGATCCGGCGAGTCCCAGCGCGAGGATGGCGGCGGACGCGAACATCATGTGCTGCTTCATGACCTTTCCTCCCGGGGCCTTCGCCCCTTGCGTTGCGTGGGGTCGGCCGGACGGCCGCCTGCACGCGGAGATCCCGGTGCACCGCTCGTGCCACGCGCCCGCGGAAGTCCGGCGCGGGTCAAGCCCCGGCCCCGACGAGTCTTGTGCGGAGCGTCCGAGGCGCGCACCGGGCCGGAGGTGCACGCGAGGCGGACCGACCTGTCCCCGAGGGTGCACCCGATGTGTCCCCGCGGTTCCGCAGCGCCCCGCTTCGTGCTACCTTCCTCGCCTTGTTCCGCCCGGGCTTGCCTTAGGACCCATTCGCATCCGGAGGCCGTTCATGCCTCGCGTTCGTCACGCATCCGTCAAGGACGGCGACCTCGTCCTGCTCGTGGGTACGACGAAAGGCGCGTTCGTCTTTCGATCGACCGCCGCGCGCAAAAGTTGGGACCGAGGCGGACCGTACTTCCCGGGCCTCTCCGTCTATGCACTCGCCTACGACGGCCGCAAGGGACGTCACCGCGTGTTCGCGGGGACCTCGAGCATGCACTGGGGCTCGGTCATCTCGACCAGCGACAACTTCGGCCGCACCTGGACCGAGCCCGCCGAGGCAAACGTCAAGTTCCCCGCGGACACCGGGCTCTCGCTCAAGAACATCTGGCAGATCACGCCCGCGCCGGCCGACCGCCCGGACACGCTGTGGGCGGGCGTCGAGCCGGCCTCCCTGTTCGAGTCGAACGATGCCGGCAAGTCGTGGTCGCTGGTGCGCGGTCTGCACGATCACCCGCATCGCGCGCAGTGGCAGCCCGGCGGCGGCGGGCTCGGCCTGCACACGATCCTGCCCGACCCGGTCGACCCGCGGCGCATGACGATCGCCATCTCGACCGGCGGCGTGTACCGCACGGAAGACGGCGGGAAGACCTGGGCCGCGCGGAACAAGGGCGTTCGCGCCGACTTCCTGCCCGAGAAGCACCCGGAGTTCGGGCAGTGCGTCCACAAGATCGCCCACAATCCGCGCCGACCGGAGCGGCTCTACCTGCAGAATCACTGGGGTCTCTACCGCAGCGACGACGGCGGCGACAGCTGGCAAGACATGGCGAACCGCGTGCCGTCGGATTTCGGCTTTCCGATCGTCGCCCACCCGCACGATCCCGAGGTGGCCTACATCGTGCCGCTCGAGAGCGACATGTTCCGCGCCACGCCGGCAGGCCGGCTGCGCGTCTATCGCACGCGCAACGGCGGCAAGTCGTGGGAGGCGCTGACCCGCGGGCTGCCCCAGAAGGATGCGTACGAGACGGTCCTGCGCGACGGGATGGCGGCCGACACACTCGACCCGGCCGGCATCTATTTCGGGACGCGCAGCGGGAAATTGTTCGGATCGCGGGATGGCGGCGCGTCGTGGACGCTGCTCGCCGACGGACTGCCCCCGATCGTGTGCGTCAAGACCACCGTGGTCGGCGACGGAAAGCCGGTGCGGGCGAGGAAGGCGAAGAGATAGACCCGGTGGCGATCCGATTTCTCCTTCCGACCTACCTGCGGCCGTTCGCCGGCGGCGCCGCCCGCCTCGACCTCGCCGGACGCGTTGCGACGGTGGGCGCGGCGCTCGAGCTCCTGCGCTCCCTTCACCCCGGCGTGCTCGATCGCGTGCTCACCGAGCAGGGCGAGGTGCGGCCGCACGTCAATGTCTTCGTGGGCGAGGAGAACATCCGCCACACGGGCGGACTGGCGACGCCGCTGCCCGACGACCCCGAGATTTCGATCGTGCCCGCCGTCAGCGGCGGCGCGCATGCGCGCCGCGCGCGGGCACGGCGGTTCGCCGTCGCCCTGCTCATGCCGCTCGCCGCATTGTCGGCGCCGGGCGGCGCCCCAGCCGCGGGCAACGCCGACCTGCCGCATCCGCGGCTTGGGCTCTACGGCCACGCTTTCGGAACCGGGGCGCCGCTGGTGAACGCCGACGGCACCTTGAACACGACCCTGCTCGACCAGGTCGCGCGCTATGATGCCGTGGTGCTCTCCGCGTCCCCGTTCACCGAGTACCGCCCCGACGTGCTCGCGCAGCTGCGCCTGCGCAACCCGTCGATCCGGCTCTACGCCTACGTCCAGGCCGACTATGCGTGGCGTGCCACCCAGCCGGACTCCCTGGTCAACCTGCCGACAAGGGAGTGGAACCTGATCCGCAACCTCGACGGCTTTCTCTACGACACGTACGGCGGGGAGCTGGCCGAGGCCAACATCAACCTCGCGAAACGCTCCAAGGGCCGCTACGCCGTGGCCGAGGCGCTTTCGGACTACTTTCGCCAGGCGGTTCTCGCGGCGGGTCCGTGGGACGGGCTGTGCTTCGATCGCTTCTGCTCGAGCCTGCTCTGGGCGCAGACGCCGGGCGACAGCATCGACTTCGTGCGCGCAGGCTACTCCAATGCGGCCACGTTCGACGCCGCGTGGCACGCGGCAGGCGACACCCTCGTGAATCGCCTGCGCCGGCTCGCCGGGAACACACCCGTGCTGATCGGCAACTGCGCCCAGAGCACCCAGTACGCGTCGATGAACGGCTGGATGCACGAGAACTTTCCGTTGCAGAACGGCGGCACCTGGGACCAGAACCTGTTCCGGGTTCCGGGCGGGTACCTGACCGACGAGGCAAACTTCCGCGCCCCCCAGTCGAACTGGCTGGTGACCTGGGGGACCGACCTGACGCACCCGTACGCGGCGGACCAGGTGCGCCGCGTGCGATTCGGTCTCGGTTCGGCCGCCATGGCCGACGGCTTCGGCGTGTTCAACCCCTCGGACATCGACCCGACGACCGGCTACATGTCCTGGTGGTACGACGAGTACGCGGTGAACCTCGCGACCGGCCGCGCCTCGAATGCGCGCGTGGACACCGGCTGGCTCGGCCGCGCGCTCGGCCCCTACGGCGTGCTCTCCTCCAACGGGATCGAGGACGCCGCCGCGGCGAATCCCGGGTTCGAGGTCGATATCGCAAGCTGGACTTTGGCGACCAGCGTCGGATCGACACTGCAACGCGATCCCACGACTGCGGCGCTGGGAGCCGCCTCGGGCCTCGTCCACGTCTCCGCGGCGGGCACGGGTCCGAGCTCGACGCGCCTGACCACGGCGGGCTACATCTCTACCTGGGCCGGAGCGCCTTACGTGGCCTCGTTCTGGGCGCGCGCCGGGGCGGCTCGCTCGATCCGGGTCGTCGCCGTCGACGCGTACAACGCCGCCGAGTACGGGGCCACAACCCTCGCGATCGACGGCACCTGGCGGCGCTACACGGTCTCGATTTCGCCGCCGGCGAGCGGACCGGTCGTGTATCTGCAGTTTCAACTCGGTGGCGCGGCGGTGGACGCCTGGCTCGACGACGTCCACCTCGTGCGCACGGGGATCAACCTCTACCGGCGCGACTTCGAACGCGGCACCGTGGTCGTCAACCCGACCGCATCTCCGCTCAGCATCCTGCTCGAGCAGCCGTATCGACGGATCCTCGGAACGATCGACCCGGTGACCAACGACGGCTCAGGTGGATCGCAGTTCTCGGTGCCGGGCAACGACGCGCTGTTCCTCATCCGAGCCACGTCGCTGACCGGCGTGGCGCCCGCGCCGACCGAGGCGGGCTCGAGCCTCGCCTGGGCGACGGCCGCCCCGAATCCCGCGCTCGCGGGCGCGCCGGTGGTGGCGCGGCTCCTGGTGCCGCGCGCGGAGCGGGCCACGGTCTTCGTCTATGACGCCCGGGGGCGGCGCGTGCGGCTGCTGTTCGACGGCCGGCTCGAGCCCGGCACGCACGCGCTCGAGTGGGACGGCGCCGATGACCGTGGGCAACCCGCCCCGCACGGTCTCTACTTCCTCCGCGCCGCGCAGGGCGGGGCCGTCGCCACGCGCAAGCTGGTGCGGGTTTGAGCCCGCGCAAGGCGCTGCCCATCGTTCAGCTCGGCGATCCGGTGCTGCGCCACGTCGGCCGGGAGCTCACCCCGGCCGAGATCAAGAGCGCCGAGATCCGTGGCCTGATCGAGCGCATGCGCGACACCATGCGCAAGGCGCCGGGGGTGGGTCTGGCCGCGCCCCAGGTCGGACTCGGGCTGCGCCTCGCCGTGATCGAGGACCAGGAGGCCTACGTCGACGAGATGGACGACGACGAGCGGGCGGCCAAGGAGCGCGATCCCGTCCCGTTCCACGTCGTGATCAATCCGCGCATCGAGGTCGTCGATCCCGCTCCGTGCCGCTTCTTCGAGGGCTGCCTGAGCCTCGCGGGCTATGTGGCGGTGGTCGCCCGCGCCCATGCTGTGCGCGTGCGCTGCCTCGACCACGAGGGCGAGCCGCGCGTGATCGAGGCGGCGGGCTGGTACGCGCGCATCCTGCAGCACGAGATCGACCACCTCGACGGCACGGTCTACGTGGATCGCATGGAGACCCGCACGTTCATGGACTCCGAGGACTACTCGCGCCACTGGGGCGGCGAGCCCGTGGAACTCGTGCGTGCCGCGCTCGATGCAGCGCGCGGACTGCCCGAGCGCCCGCGCGAGCCCTGATTCGCCCGGGTGCGCCGGGATCACCTGGCGCGCTCTCCGGTGACGGTGATGGTCCGGTGGTGTATCGTGCGAGGACCTCGAAAGGAGACTCGGATGAACCAGACCAGCACGCCCCGCACCGCCGGATCGGCGGCCCGACTCGAGTTCGACGGGCAGAGCATCGAACTTCCCGTGATCGTCGGAAGCGAGGGCGAGGTCGGCCTCGACATCCAGAAGTTGCGCGCGGCGACCGGCGCGATCACGCTCGACCCGGGTTTCGGCAATACCGGCGCGTGCCAGAGCGCGATCACGTTCATCGACGGCGAGAACGGGATCCTGCGCTATCGCGGGTATCCCATCCAGCAGCTCGCCGAGAGTGCCACGTTCCTCGAGGTTGCGTGGTTGCTGCTCGAGGGCGAACTGCCGACCTCTGCGCAGCTCGACACGTTCGCCGGCGACGTTCGCCTGCACACGATGCTGCACGAGA
>JBDTYW010000019.1:0-13439 GCA_040005445.1 Candidatus Eiseniibacteriota bacterium | reverse complement strand
CGTGCGTTACGCCCACAAGCACGGCGCGGGCGTGATCAAGATCATGTCCACCGGCGGCGTGCTGTCCGCGGGCGATGCGCTCTCGGCCCGCCAGTTCTCGGACGCCGAGCTGGCCGCGATCGTTGACGAGGCCACGCTGCTCGGCCTCAAGGTGTGCTGCCACGCGCACGGCGCCGCGGGGATCAAGGCCGCGGTCAGGGCGGGCGTCGCCTCGATCGAACACGGGACCTTCCTCGACGACGAGGCCATCCGGCTGATGAAGGAGCACGGCACCTACCTCGTGCCGACCCGCAGCGCGGGCGAGTGGGTCTATGCCGGCGCGCAGAACGGCACGCTGCCGCCGTTCTCGGTCGCCAAGGCGCTCGAGGTCGGGCCGGTCATGCGAACCTCGTTCCAGAAGGCTTACCGCGCGGGCGTCAAGATCGCGTTCGGCACCGACGCCGGTGTCTTTCCGCACGGCCAGAATGCGCGCGAGTTCCACTCCATGACCGAACTCGGGATGAAGCCGATGGAGGCGATCGTGTGCGCCACCGGCAGCGCCGCAGACCTCCTGGGCTGGATGGATGTCGGCCGCGTCGCCCCCGGCGACTTCGCCGACTTCGTGGTCGTGCGCGGCAATCCGCTTACGGACATCACCCTGCTCGAGCGCCCGAGCGCCGTCGTCAAGGGTGGCGTGTTCGCGCTCGACCGACGTGAGCGCTGACGCCCGACGCGCGGGCCTCTCCTTCGGCGCGCGCTACGGCGGGGCAGCGCTGGTCACCGGCGCCTCGGCCGGGATCGGCGAGGCCTTCGCGCGGCGCCTCGCCGCGGACGGCACGGACCTCGTGCTCGTCGCCCGGCGCGGCGATCGGCTCGAAGCGCTCGCGGCCGAGCTGACGCGGGCGCACGGCGTGACCGCCCACGCGTGCGCGCTCGATCTCACCCTGCCCGACGCGGTCCCCCGGCTCGTCGCCTTCCTCGAGCAGCGCACGATCGCGATCGGCATCCAGGTTCACAACGCGGGCTTCGGCGCGTCGGGGCCGCTCCACGAGGCCGTGCCGGAAGGCCTCGCCCGCATGGTTGACCTGCACTGTCGTGTGCCGGTCGCGATCCTCTCGGCGCTGCTACCGCCGATGATCGCGCGCCGCCGGGGCGCGGTGATCGTGGTCGCAAGCGTGGCGGGCTACCAGCTCGGCCCCGGGAGCGCCGTGTACTCGGCGAGCAAGGCGTTCGACCTCCTGCTCGGCGAGTCACTTTGGGCGGAGCTCGAGCCCTACGGCATCGACGCGCTCGCGCTCTCCCCCGGGTATACCCACACGGAGTTCCACGATGCCGCCGGGATCTCCCGCGGCGCGATCCCCGCATGGGCGTGGGCGACCGCCGACGACGTGGCGGCCGCCGGGCTGAAGGGGCTCGGCCGGCGCGCCTCGGTCGTGCCCGGACAGCTCTACCAGGCCCTGTGCGCGCTCGTCCGGCTGGTGCCGCGAGGATGGATGAATCGCCTCGCCGTCCCGATCTTTTTCCGCAAGTTGGGGCGGGTCCGCGCCGATGACAGGAGAAGGCCGGGGGTCTGAAGGCGCCCCCGTGAGGCGAAGGAGGCGCAGATGAACCAGGTTCCCCAGCCGGGCGGCGTGGCGATGGGCGAGAACAACCTCGTGGTCGCGCGTTATCGCAACGGTCAGGTCGTGAAGGGGTATACGCGGGACTTCTTCCCCGATCGGCCGCTCTTCCACGTGCTGCCGAAGGGCGGGCAGACCGCCGTCCCGGTCAAGACCGCCGAGCTCAAGGGCGTGTTCTTCGTGCGGGATCTGGTGGGCAGCCGCACGCGCAACAAGGGGCGCCGCTTCCCGGCGGTCGACCAGGGCCCGCAGACCGGCCGCCGCATCTCGGTCCTGTTCGAGGACGGCGAACTGCTCGTCGGCTACGCCCAGACCTACGGGCCCGACAAGCCGGGGTTCTTCGTCTATCCCGCGGATCCGCAGAGCAACAACCTGCGCGCTTACGTGCTGCGCGCCGCGACCAAACAGGTCAAGCTCGGGCCCGCCGCCGACGAGCTGGCGCGCACTGCGCCGCCGCCGCGCCAGAAGCCCCGCCCCGCCGCGTAGCTTCTTCCCCGCTCAACTGCGGTAGCGGGCCAGCGCGAGGTTCACGATCTCCTCGATCAGCGCATTGTAGTCGCGGCCCGACTTCTTCGCCGCCATCGCGTACTCGGCGGTCGAATGCAGCCACGGGTTCGGGTTGACCTCGAGCACGTAGACCTTGTTGTCGGCGGAGAGCCGCATGTCGATGCGGCCGTAATCACGGAGTTCGAGCGCGCGGAACGCCTGCACGGCGGTCTGCTGCAGCGCCTGCACGGTCTCTTCCGGGAGATCGCTCGGCAGAATGCTCTTGGTGACCTTGTAGGCCACGGTGCCCTTCTCCCACTTGACCTCGGAGCCGGCGATCCTCGGCGTGCCCTCGGGGAGGCGCGACAGGTCGAGTTCGACCACGGGAAGCGCCTCGGGCTCGCCGTTGCCGAGCACGGCGACGTACATCTCACGCCCCTCGATGTACTCCTCGATCAGCACCGGGGAATCGAACTGCTCGTGCAGCTCGTGAATGCGCTCCATCAGGTCCTTGATCGATTCGCAGAGCGCGTTGAAGCTGATACCGATCGATCCGTCCTCGCGCGCCGGCTTGACGATCACCGGGAACTGCAGGTCGTGCGACCAATCGAGGCGCCCCCGGTGAACGCTCGCGAAGTACGGCGTGCGGATGCCGTGGAACGCGAAGATCTTCTTGGCGAGCGACTTGTTCTGCGCGAGGTGCAGTCCGCCCGGGCCCGTGCCCGTGTACTTGCAGGCCAGCAGGTCCAAATAGGCGGCCAGGTTGATGTCCTTGGTGTCGTCCCCCGCCCACGATTCGGTGAGATTGAACACGAGGTCGCATTCGGTGTCGGCGAAGTGCTTGAGCGATTCGGTCGTGCCGTCGATTTCGGCATAGAAGGGCGAGTGCCCGTTCGCCTTCAGGGCCTCGTGGATCTCCTGGCGATCTTCCTTCTCGGGTTTCTTCTTGCCCCGGGTCCGCGTGGGTTCCGGCTCATCCGGCTCGCTGCCGTCGTCCCACACGTCGTAAAGGATCGCCACCCGCAATTTGGCCATGGTTCCTCCCTGCGACGAACGGCTCGCTACACGTGGACGAACTTCCCTCGCGTCAGGTAGTTCATCGCCAGCGTCGTGCCATAGGCCGTCAGCTCGACCAGCGCCGCCGGCTCCTTCGATCGCTCACACCACAGGTCGCGCTCGCGCACGTGCCGCACCATGGCCTCGATCAGGCCGCGTACCACGGGGCGGGGCACTCCGGTCCAGTACGTAATCTTGTCGGTCAGTACGACGCGGTGCTCGTGGACGAACTCCGCAGCGCTTCGCTGATTCTTGCGCCGCGGGTTGCGCGGCACGAACATGTCGCGCAGGTCGCCATCCATCGCCAGGTCGACCGCCGCGCGGTTCTGCTCGACGACCTGGCGGTAGAACTCCTCGACCGTCAATTCCATCTGCTCCACCGTGAGGTCGGTGTCGCCGTGACCGACGACCGGGTCCACGTCGCCGAACTTCTTCACGATGCGATCGATGTAGCGCAGCTTCGCCAGCGCCGGCCAGCCACGGTAGCGCTCCCGCCAGGCCGAGCGCGGGGTGAGCCACACGGCGAAAGTCTCGGCGAAGTCCTCGTCGGGATGCTTCTGCGCGTACCAGCCGGCGAGGTGGCGCACGAACTTGCGGGAGAACGGTACGGGCTTGTAGTGGTCGCGATAGCGGCGGTTGAACGGACCGAACAGCTCCCGCCACTCGGGCGTGGCATACAGGCGATACGCGTAGTTGAACGCGTGCCCGGCTTCGTGCCGCAGGTACATCAGGATCTCGCGTTCGCTCTCGAGGTCGTTCACGCTGCGTTCGAGCGTCGCAAGCTTGGGGTCCGCGAGGTAGAACGGCACGCCGATCACCGGCTCGCCCGAAGGGCAGCCCCATTCGTCGGTGAGGTAGACCACGGCCTTGAAGCGCTTGATGCCCTTCTTGAGCAGCTCCCGGCGCAGCTTCTCGACCGAGCGCTCGACCGGCGAGCCCTCGACCTTGAGTCCGAGCTGGGAGATGCGCTTGCCGAGCAGCTCCTTGACGTCGGGCGGCGTCTTCTCGAAATCGATCATCGAATCGGCGTCGTGGGGACCATGGGCTGCCATTGGATCATAACCCATCGTTGCCGTCCACCGCGCCGCGTGCGAGACTGCCGCGATGATCCGCTTTCGAGACGATACGCCCGAACGACCCCAGGACCTCGATCCCGAGGCCGCGTCGACCGATGATGCTCTCGACCACGAGGCCGAGGCCTCGGTCGACGACACCTATCGCGCGACGTGTCCGCATTGCTTCGAGGAGAACGAACTCGCCGTCGACATGGGCGGCGGCGAGAGCCAGAGCTACGTCGAGGACTGCCAGGTCTGCTGCCGCCCCTGGCAGGTGCGGGTCGAAGTCGACGACGAGGGCCGCGTGCGGCTCGAGCTCGAGCCGCTCGACGAATGACGAAGCGCCCGGGGCGCGAACTTCGGCCCGGGCGCTCGCCTACAAACCGCCGTGGAACCCGCCTACTTGCCGCCCGCGGGGGCAGGCGCGGTCGCCGGAGCCCCGCTCGGCTTGGTCGCTTCCGCCATCGGCGCCGGCTTGGGGGTCTTGGCCTCGACCGAGATTTCGAGCGTGACGTCGTCGCCCAGCATCAAGGCGCCCTGATCGAGCGTCCGGTTCCAGGTGATCCCGTACTCCTTGCGATCGAGCGTACCCGACGCCGTGAAGCCGGCGACCGTCCCCGGTCCCATCTTGCCGAAGCCTCCGATCTCGACGTTGAGCGTCAACGGCTTCGTGACGCCGTGCATCGTGAGCTCGCCGGTCATGGTGCCCTTCGTCCCCTTCATGTCGACGGACTTCGACACGAACGTGATCTTCGGATTCTTGTCGGCCTCGAAGAAGTTGGCGGACCGAAGGTCGTCGTCGCGGCGATCATTGTTCGTGTTGATGCTCGCGGTCTCGATCTCGACGTTGACCTGCGTGGCGTTCAGGTTCGCCTGGTCGAGCACGACCGTGCCCGAGACGTTCTTGAACTCTCCGCGCACCGGCGTGAAGAAATGGCGAACGCTGAAGCCGACTCGCGAATGGCTGTTGTCGATGTTGAGCGTCTCGGTGGCGGCGTGCGCGAGGCCCGCCGAGAGGTACGACACGGCGGTGATCGCGACGGCGGCGAGCGTACGGGAGGACAAGCGATCGGTCATGCGCATGCGATCAGTCTCCTGGGGAATCGGGCGAACGGCGGCGGGCTGGAAACCAGCGTAACCCATGCATCGGCTCGTTCGATGCGCCAAGCCGCTCGCCAGTCCGATTCCGCGCAAGGTTTGACGTGGACTTGCGATCTCAGGGCCGATACGGGGCGCGTTCCTCGATGCAAAGGGGTCCCCGGTGGTTCGCATCCGGCAGATGGGCGTCCCAGCAATCCGGGGAACAGAAATGCAGCGGCAAGCGCTTCTTGTTGCAGGTCGACACGGAGCACTTGTACCAGAGACCGCCCCAGGCAATGGGCTTCTTGCAGATGTTGCAGCGGCACCAGGCGCCAGCCTCGATCATCGTCGCGATTTCCTCCTCGAAGTGCCCCCACTCTAGGCACCAGACACGACTCTCTCAAGGCGGATTTCGCGTGTACATGTTACGCGACTGCCGCCGAGCCCTATGACTTTTCGAACCAATCCAAGGTTGTCACCCGAAGGTTAACATGTTGACCTCCATTTGGTTGGAGGTTCTTAGGCGGCGCTGGCACAGGCCCTGCTTTGACCCCCCCTGGAGCCGCGATCCCCGGGTCGTCCTCGGAACCGGCTCCCAAGGAGGCAAGCACCATGCACAACGACATCCTGAAGGCCAAGTGGAAGCAGCTTCGTGGAAGCGTCAAGCAGTCCTGGGGCGATCTCACGGACGACGATCTCGCCCGGATCGACGGGAGCTGGGACCGGCTGGTCGGCCGGATCGAGGAGAAGACCGGCCAGGTTCGCTCCGATATCGAGAGCCGGCTGGCGGACCTCGTGGAGCAGTTCGAGGCCTCCACGCGCGAAACCGAGACGCACCCCGCGAAGGACTAACCCTGACAAACCCTGGGGGAGGGGAACCATGCTCTGGACCGTTGCCGTCGTGCTCGTGCTGCTCTGGATCCTCGGGGTGGTCACCAGTTACACCCTCGGCGGGTTCATCCACCTGCTGCTCGTACTCGCCGTGGCGAGTGTGCTCATCCGGGTGATCCAGGGACGAAACCCCGTCTAGGTGCGGTCAGGAGGCTCCTGACGGCCGAAATGAGCGGAACACGGCCCTTCGCCGGGGGCATCCAACAGGCATTCGGGGGAGCCCGCGCCTTTCGCTGCGCGGGCCTGCCCCCGAATCCGACCGGCAGCGCCTCCCCCGTGTCGCGTTCCGACCCGCACCGTGGACCGACCCGGTGCATGGACGAAATCTCGCCCATAACTTCGCAGGACCAGAAGGAGGGTGCCATGGCGCGCACCGTGGGATTGCTTTTGCTCGTCGTCGGACTCATCGGTCTCGCCTGGGGCGGCTTCACCTATGCGGAGAAACGACATCACGTCGATCTCGGCCCGATGGACATCAGCGTGACCGAACACAAGACCGTGCCGATTCCTCCCATTGCGGGGGCCGTGGCGATCGTCGCCGGGCTCGTGCTCCTGAGCGCGGGGGCGTCGCGATCGAAAGGAGTCCAGCAATGAAGAACTGGATCATGTCCATGCTCGTGTTGGCGTTTGTCGGCTTGTGCCCCGCCTCCCCGGCGAATGCGTTCGGGATCAGCGGAGGCGGTGGCCGCATCGGGTATCTCAGCCCGGATCCCGGGGACGGCGGCGTCGCGATTGGCGCCCACGTCGAGTTCGAATCTCCCGGCTCGCGCTGGCACCTGCAGCCGAACGTCCTCTACTGGCACGGCGACCCGCTCACCGGGTTCAATGCGAACCTGGACGCGTTCTATCACTTCGGCTCGGAGGCCCGCACGACGCCTTACCTCGGCGGCGGCGTCGGCCTGTCGATCGTCGACCTGCCCGGGAGCGGTGGCAGCAACTCGGACCCGGCCGGGAACATGTTCGGCGGAGTCCGCTTCCCCGCCGGCCGTAACCAGTTGTTTCTCGAGGGTCGCTACACGTTCAGTGACGTGAACCAGGCCTCGATCACGTTCGGCGCGACGTTCCGCTAGGCGGACACGTCCATCCCTGATGAAGGAGTAGCCATGATGACTCGCAAGGCAGGCCTCTCGATCGCCGTCGGCGTCGCGCTGGTCGCGGCCGTGGCGGTCTATGCGACGCAGAACAAGCCGAACGCGAACGGCGACAACAAGACTTCCGGCTTCCTGGTCGGCAACTCGTCGATCACCGTCCCGGCGGGCACGCCGGTGAGCGCGGTGCTGCAGACCACGCTGACAACCAAGAGCTCGAACGTGGGCGATCGCTTCTCCGCCCGCGTGGCGTCGCCCATCATGGTCAACGGCAAGGTCGCCGTTCCCACGGGTGCGGCGATTCACGGCCACGTCGTGGTCGCCGAGCAGCCCGGCAAGGCGAGCGGACGCGGCCAGCTCCAGCTCGCGTACGACAACGTGGAGTTTGGGGGCCACTCCTATGATCTCGACGCGCGCAGCCCGGTCTACGAGAGCAAGTCGGGCACCGGCAAGGATGCGGCCCTGATCGGCGGCGGCGCGGTCGTTGGCGGCGTCATCGGCGGGATCGCGGGCGGTTCGGCGAAGGATGCCGGCAAGGGCGCAGCGATCGGCGCGGTCACGGGCACCGGCGCGTCGCTGTTGACGCGCGGCCCGCAGCTGGAGCTGGGCGCCGGCACGGCGCTGCAGTTTACGATCCCGCGCGACGTCGCGGTTCGTCCGGCGCCCAACGCCTGAGTCGACCCCGGATGGCGCTTCGCCTCCGGGAACAAACAAGCCGCCCCGGCCCTCCGATCAGAGGCGCCGGGGCGGCGTTTTCATGAGTGCGGGATTCGGCGCGTCAGACGCGCTCGACGTACTTGCCGGTCTCGGTATCGACCTTGATGACGTCGCCTTCCTTGATGAACCCCGGGACCATGACCTCGACCCCGGTCTCGAGCTTTGCCGACTTCTGGAACGCCTTCGCGGTGTCCCCGCGCGTGGCGCCGCCCTCGGTCTCGGCGACCTTCAGCTCCACCATCTTCGGGAACTCGATCGTGATGATCTCGGTCTCGCGCAGGAGCAGCTGAAGGACCATCCCGTCCTTGAGCCAGCCCGCGTTCTCGCCGATCGTGTCCTTGGAGATCGTGAACTGGTCGAACGTCTCCGTGTTCATGAAGTGGAAGTCGTCGCCCGAGGCATACAGGTACTGCGCGGCATGGGGCTCGAGGCGCACGTCCACGATCTTCTCGCCCGAGTTCCAGGTCTCGTCGATCACGCGGCCGGTCTTCAGACTCTTGAGCTTGGTGCGCACGAACGCGCCACCCTTGCCCGGCTTGACGTGCTGGAACTCGACGATGCGAAACAGGTCGTTCTTGTGCTCGATGACGAGCCCATTCTTGATATCGGCGGTGGTGGCCACGGGAACTCCGTTACGGGGGTCTTGACGCGGCGCGAAGCCCGAGAGGATCGGAGCGCCCTGGACCGGGGCAGTGTAACCGCCCCCGCTCCGCGCGGCAAGCGCCTCGCGGCCCGGTGACTCGCAGCCCAGGGGCCGCTCGACCGCCTCGCGGGGCCGTGCTAGATTCGCGCTCCCCCCCGCCCCCGGAGGTCGCCTTCATGAAGCCCGACACGCCGCACCGATCGAACCCGGCGCTCCTCTGGATCGCCACCGCCCTCGCCATCACCATCACCCTCGCCGGCTGCGCCACCGGGGCGAGACTCAGCGAACACTGGACCGAGCCCGGCTGGAGTTCGGCCCCGCTCGGCAAGGTCTTCGTGGTGGCCCTGCGCAAGAATGCGGTTCACCGGCGCATGTGGGAGGACGCGTTCGTCGCCCGGCTCCAGCAGCGCGGCGTGCAGGCGATCCCGTCGTACGTGGACTTTCCGGACGCGGCGCCCGACACGCAGCAGGTCATCGACGCCGTCCGCGACAGCGCCTATGACGGGGTCCTCGTCTCCCTGCGCTTGCCGAACTCCACCGAGTCCTACCAGGTCGCGCCGACGACGACCAAGGTCGCAGAGTATCGGCGCAATCCCTTCACCGGCTTCTACTATACGGTCTACCGGGACGTGTATACGCCCGGCTATACGGAGACGGACGAGGTGCGGCGCTACCAGACCGACGTGTGGGCCACGAAGGACAACCCGCGGCTCGTCTGGTCGGCGTCGGTCCGCACGTACGACCCGACGAGTGCGGAGCTGGTCGAGACCCTCATCGACGACAAGTTCCTGCCGCTGGCAAGCAAGGATCGGATTTTCCCGCCGAAGCGGGACAAGTAGCCCCGGCGCCACAGCATCGCGGGCTCCGACGGCGACGTCGGGTCGCTAGTCGCGGGCGAGCGCCCGTTCGATCCGTCGATCCGGGATGAGCCACAGCAGCGCCACCCCGACGAAGATCGCCTGCGCGATCCAGGACTGCGCGAAGGACCCGAAGATCGCCGCCACGTACAGCACGGGCGAGAGGTTGCCCTTCCAGTCCCGGCCGATCGCGCGCGCGAGCAGCGAGTCGGGCCCGTCGGCGGCGATGATCGCGCGCTGCAGCATCCAGTACGCGATCGCTGCCATGAGCAGCACGAGGCCGTAGATCGCCGTCGGTGCCGGCGCGAAGTGGTTCTCCCCCATCCAGCCCGTGACGAACGGGAACAACGACAGCCAGAACAACAGGTGCAGGTTCGCCCACAGCACCAGGCCGGTGACGCGCGTCACCGCGTGCAGCAGGTGATGGTGGTTGTTCCAGTAGATCCCAAGGTAGAGAAAGCTCAACACGTAGCTGAAGAACACCGGCACGAGCGGCACGAGGGCGCCCAGGTCCGTTCGGTGCGGGACCTTCAACTCGAGCACCATGATCGTGATCACGATCGCGAGCACGCCGTCGCTGAACGCCTCGAGCCGGTTCTTGCCGATCATTGCCCGCGCGCTCAGACCGCGAACTCGGCCGGCTCCCACGCCAGGCCGAGCTCGCTCGGCGGCGCCATGTAGCCGAGCAGCGCAGACGCCGCGACCACGGCCGGACTCGCGAGGTAGCCTTCGCCGCCGACGCCCATGCGATTCTGCCAGTTGCGATTGAACGTCGTGATCGCGCGCTCGCCGGGCTTGAGCGCGTCCTGGCCCTGCCCGAAGCACGGGCCGCACCACGAGTCGCGGATCACGGCGCCGGCGCCGCGCAGCACGTCCGCGATCGACTCGCCGTCGAGCCGCGGGTCCGCGTTCTCGATCAGCGTCTTGACCTTGCCCGAGCCGGGGAAGACCACGAAATCCTTTCCTGCCACGGCGCGCGTCCGGCCGTGGGCCCGCGCGGCGCGCAGCACGAGCGCGGCCTGCAGGAGGTCATCGTAGCCCCCGTTCGTGCACGAGCCGATCATCGCCTTGTCGAACGAGAGCTTTTCCTTCGCCACTTCGGTCGCGGCGAAAGCGTTTCCGGGGCTGAACGGACGGGCGATCATCGGGGCGATCGAGGTCAGGTCCAGCTCCTCGTCGAACTCGTAGTGCGCGTCGGCACCGGGCGTCACTCGCGGGTACGGCATGTCGATGCCCCGTTCCGTAAACCACGCCTCCGTGATGTCGTCGGCCGGGAAGATGCCGTTCTGCGCCTCGGCCTCGGCCATCATGTTCGCGATCGTGTTGCGGTACGGCATCGGCAACTGCTTGCCGACATCGACGAACTCGACGCCCATGCCCTGCGATTGCGCCGCGCCCCACTTCGCGAGCAGCGCCAGCACGATGTCCTTGCCGCTGACCCACGGCTGGAGCGTGCCCGTGAGGCGCACCCGCCGCTGCTTCGCGAGCGTGAAGTAGACGTAGCCGGTGCTCCAGCCGAAGCCGAGCGTGGTCGACCCGACGCCCATGCCGAACGCGCCGTACGCCCCGTACGCGCGCGAGTGCGAATCCGCGCCCGGGTAGAAACCGCCGGGCACGATCAGCCCCTGCTCCGGGAAGTAGAAGTGGAAGATCCCCGCGCCGGGCTTCGCGTAATACGGCGACTCGACGCCGTGCTTCGCCGCGAACGCGCGGCCGATCGAGGTCTGCTTGTCATCGGCGGCCACGCCCGTGAACACGAAGTGGTCGTTCGCCACCGCGAGGCGCCGGGGATAGATTGCCTCGCCGCCGGTGACCTGGTTGAACGTGTGGATCGCGAATGGGGCGGTCCCGTCGGACGCCGGGAACAGGTCGCCGAAGACGCGCACAGTCGTCCCCGGCGCGATCGTGGCGTCCTTGTCGACGCGGTGCGCCCAGACGATCTGCTCGCTGGCGGTCATCGTTCGCGCGGTCGCCGCGTCGGGGAACCGTACCTCGGGCGTGCGCCGCACGCTGTCGACGAACTCGCGTCGCCCGGTGGCGAAGATGCCGCCGCCCTGGCGCAGTTCGTCCTCCTTCGCCGACAGCGCGACCGGCGCGTAGGTCTTGCCGCGCGTCGCGTTCGTGAGCACGCGCGAGCGGGTGTCGAACGTCAGCGAATCGCCGTCCTCAGCGTCGGCGACGGCCTCGGGGCACTGGACGACGTGCAGGCCGAGGTTGAGCGCGTTGCGGCGGAAGATGTCGCCCATGTTCTCGCCGCACACCACGACCATCTCGAGCCCGGCCTCCTCGGCCACCCCCTTGAGCCCCGCCGGCGACATCTCGCGCGAGCTGCCGATGGCGAAGCGCTGGCCCGCGATGACGAACGTCTCGCCGGCGTGCACGCGCTCGCGGAAGTTCGGCATCAGGTGACGGAACGACCCGGCCTTCCAGCGCTCATCGAGCGTCTCGAGGCTCTCCGACACGCAGTCCGCCGCGGGCGTGATCTGGTCGGTGTCGATGGCGTCGAGCTTCTGCCCGGGCCGCTTGGGGTCCCAGAAGATGAGCGCGCGGCCCCTTACGAGGTGCGCCGCCGCGCCGGCGGCCGCCTTCGGGGCGAGACCGGCGAGCTGATCGAGGGCGACTCCGGGCTTGAGAAGAGCGGGCGAGACGGGTGACGACATACGATCCTCCGGGGGCGTGGCGCGCGATGGGCTTTGGACGCCATCCTAGGTCGCGCATGCCGCGGCCGCAACATTCCCGGGGGAACGAAAAACCCTCCCGCGGGGGGAAGCGGGAGGGTTGCCGGACCGACTTCAGCCGCGAGCGGCCGCGGCGGCCGGCTAGAACTGATTGTTGAGCGTCTCGTAGAATGCGGCGACCTTCGTGCCCATCACCTTGAGGGAGGCGACGGTGACGACGGCGACGAACGCCGCCAGCAGCGCGTATTCGATGAGGTCCTGGCCCGACTCATCGTCCCTGAAACGAGCGATCCACTGCATGGTGTCCTCCCGGCGTACGATTTCCGCGGCGCCCCATCCGTGGCGCGGCATGCTGACACAGCCTGGAGAAAGCAATCCTTGTGCCGCCCGATGGGCGGTTCCCCCGCCTCGCCCGAACCGGGCAAAACGCAAGCCCGGCCGCGAGGATTCGCGCGCACCAGCGCAGGTTGCGCGATCCCGGGACCGGGCCGGGGCGACGCGCCGGAAGAGACGCGTGCCCGATGCAAGCCGCTGCCGTGCAGCCTGCGCTCAGAGCGCCGTGGTGATCTGGGAGAATTCCTTGGAGATGCGCACGCCGAGCAACTTGAGGGCCGTGATCGATACCACCGCCAGGAGGGCGGAGAGCAACGCGTACTCGATCAGATCCTGACCCGCTTCATCCAGCACGAAACCACGAAGCATCCGTCCCATGGACTACCTCCGAGCAGCGGGATGCGGGGTCCCGGCCACGAGGGGTTCGGTAAGGCTCGTCCGGATCCTCCGGACGCGGCGAACCTACGCCCGTTCGTCGGAGCGATCAAGCTTCGTCGGCGATGATCTCGAAGCGGCTCGTGATCGCGACGCCCGGGGAGAGCGTCGCGTGGATCGAGCAGTACTTCGTGTCCGAGAGCCGGATCGCCTCCTCGACCGCCGACGGGCTCAGATCCACGCCCCGGACCCGGTGCACGACCTCGATCGCGGTATAGGCGCGCGGATGCTCCTCGCGCCGCTGCCCGATCAGCTCGATCGCGTAGCCGGTCACGCGCTGGCGCTTCTTGCGCAGGATCGCGATCACGTCCATGCCGGCACAGCCGCCGAGCGCGGCGAGCAGCGCGACCGTCGCGCTCGGCGCGGTGGCCGCGGGGCCGCTGTCGAGCGCGAACGCCAGCCCGGCGTCGTTCGAGGCGACGAAGCGAAGCCCGGTGCCGCTGACGGTTTCGAGCGCGACCTTGGCGCGGGTTTCGACCATGGGTTCCTCCTGGCGGGATGTCGGGCCGGGGACCGGCCCCC
>JBDTYW010000018.1:0-13609 GCA_040005445.1 Candidatus Eiseniibacteriota bacterium | reverse complement strand
GGCATGACACTCATCTCAACCATCCTCCGAGTGCTTACTCGGACAGCCACCTAGCCGCGCACCCGGACAAGCGCGGGTCGGGCTTCAGGCTACAGGCGCACGACGCGCGCCACGCGACGCGCGCACTCGAACTCGAGCACCGCGAAGTACACGCCCGGGGCGACCGGTCGCCTCGCTTCGCCCTTGCCGTGCCACGTCTCGCCGGTGCGTCCGGCCGGGCGGGCGCCGGCGAACACGCGCCTCACGAGCCGGCCCGAGGCATCGACGATCGACAGCCGAGCGCGGCCGGCGCGGGGTAGCTCCACGCCGAGCGCCGTGGTCCCGCGCGTGGGGTTTGCTCCCGCGAGCGCGAGCTGAAACCCCGGGCGGGCGGGCTCGCCGGCGGACACCGGGCCCTTGACGATCGCGAAGCTGTCGCGCACGGCGCCCAGGTCGTCGAGGAACACGGCATCGAGCTCGGAGCCCCGGATGTCGAGGACCAGGCTCCCCAACACGTTGAGCGAGCGCGGCGAGATCGCCTCGACGAGCGCGAGGTCGCGCCGCGCCGTGGCGGTATCGCCGGCAAGGCGGCTGAACTCGGAGTGCCGCAGGTGCAGCGTCACGTCAAAGGGCTGGGCCGTGGCGAGGGAATCGAGGTGATCGAGCAGGACCAGCAGGTCGTCATGCGGCAGCGCCGGACGGGGGGAGGCGACGAGGACGGCCAGAGCCACGGCGGCCGTTGCGGCGGCTCGACGGGCGGCGCCCATCGGGTCAGCGCCGCGCAGAATCCGCCGGCCGGGCCTCGGGGGCCGGCTCGGGCTTCGCGTCGTCCTTGCGAGCAAACAGCTTGATGTAGGCGATGACGTCCTCGATCTCCTGCGGCTTCAAGATGCCCTTCCAGGTGATCATCCCCGACTTGGGAACGCCCTCGTTGATCACGGCGCGCACCTGCTCGTCGGTGTGACCGGCCCAGAACGACGAGTCGCGGAAGTCACGGGAGGCGTTGCCGTTGGCCGTCAGCTTCTTCCCGCCCGAGCCGTCGGCGTTGTGGCAGATCACGCAGTTCTTGCTGAACACCGCCTTGCCCTTGACCGGGTCGCCTTTGGGGAGCGGCTTGCCCGCCCCCAGCGCCGGCGCGATCGCCAGGGCGAGGGCGAGCGCGATCAGGCTGGTGCGGGTCCGCGGTCGAACTCGGGGCATCGGTTCTCCTGGCAGGAAGGGGCGGGCTCGTCGACCTGCGGAGGTTAACAGGCCGGGACCGCCCGGGACAATGTGCGCCCCGTCGCGCGGGTGGTTGACATGCGGCGATTCGCGGTGCTAGATTGCGTCGTTACCGCAGGTTAGGAGCATTCCTTCGCGCCCAGCTTTGCCCATACTCCGGGGGCCGTGGCCGCTGCCGGACCGCGACTTCCTCGCCGCCTTCGCCGCCGATCCCGTCCGCACGGGAGGTGCCCTTTGAAGGACTTCGCGACCAGCCAGATCCGCAACATCGCTCTCTTCGCACACGGTGGCGCCGGAAAAACCTCGCTGGCCGAGGCGATGTTGTTCGTGGCGAAAGCCTCGAATCGCCTCGGCCGGGTCGAAGACGGCACGACCGTGCTCGATTACGCCGCCGACGAAGTCCACCGGAAGATCACGCTCACGCTCGGCCTCGCGCAGTTCGAGTGGAAGGACGTGAAGATCAACCTGCTCGACACGCCGGGCTACGCCGACTTCGCCGGGGAAGTGTGCTCGGCGTTGCGCGCGGTCGACGCCGCCGTGCTCGTCCTGCGCGCCGCCGCCGGCGTCGAGGTCGGCACCGAGCTGGCGTGGGAGCGCATCCACGAGCACAAGATCCCGACGCTCGTCGTGGTCAACATGATGGACAAGGAGCACGCCGACTTCCAGAAGTGCGTGCAGTCGGCGCACGACCGCCTGGGGGCGAACGTCGTGCCGGTGCAGCTGCCGATCGGCTCGGCAGAGACGTTCAAGGGTGTCATCGACCTGCTCCACATGAAGGCCTACCTCACGCAGGGCAAGGGCGTCGACTCGAAGGACGTCGAGCAGGCGATTCCCGCCGACATGCAGGCCGCAGCCGAGGCGGCGCGCAACGTCCTCGTCGAGGAGGCGGCGTCGAACGACGAGACGCTCATGCAGAAGTTCTTCGACGGCGTGGCCCTGACCGAGGACGAAGTCATCAAGGGCCTCGAGAAGGGTGTGGCCTCGGGCAAGTTGATCCCGGCGTTCGCCGCCTCGGCGACCACGCTCATCGGTGTGCGCGACGTGCTCGACGACATGGTCGGGCTGATCCCGCCTCCGGACGAGCACCCCGAGGAGGTCGGCGTCCGCCCGGGCACCGACGACCCGATCGCGCGCCACCCGACCACCGCCGAGCCGTTCTCGGCGGTCGTGTTCAAGACGCTGTCGGAGGCGCACCTCGGAGAGATGTCGCTGTTCCGCGTGTTCTCGGGATCGGTCCAGGCCGGCGCCGAGGTGTTGAACGCGAACACCGGCAAGGTTGAGCGCGTGGGCACGCTCTACGACCTGGTGGGGCGCGAGCGCAAGGAGGTGGGCAAGGTCGTCGCCGGCGATATCGCGGCCGCGGTCAAGCTCAAGGAGACGCACACGGGCAACACGCTCTGCGACAAGGCCCAGCCCGTGCTGCTCCCCGGCGTGGATTTCCCGCAGCCACTCGTCACCGAGGGCATTCGCGCGAAGACCAAGGGCGACGAGGAGAAGATCGGCGTCGCGTTCCAGCGCCTGCATGAAGAGGACCCGACGATCTCGATCGTGGTCGATCCGCAGACCCACCAGACGCTGATCCACGGCATGGGCGACCTGCAACTCGACGTGCTGGTGGACCGGCTCAAGGCGCGCTTCCACGTCGAGGTCGAGCTGTTTCGGCCCCGGCTGCCGTACCGGGAGACGGTCAAGCGCAAGGCCGAGGGCGAGTACCGCCACAAGAAGCAGACCGGCGGCCGCGGCCAGTTCGCCGAGGTGCACCTGAGGCTCGAGCCGAACACGGGCAAGGGGTTCGAGTTCTTGGACGAGATCAAGGGCGGCGTCGTGCCCCACAATTACATTCCGGCGGTCGAGAAGGGCGTGATCGAGGCGATGCACGGCGGCGTCCTCGCCGGTTACCCCGTGGTCGACGTGCGGGCGGCGCTGTTCTTCGGCAAGTACCACGACGTGGACTCGTCCGAAATGGCGTTCAAGATCGCGACCATCCAGTGCTTCCGGGAGGTCGCCGAGAAGGCGAGCCCGGTGCTGCTCGAGCCCATCGACGAGGTCGAGGTGCGCGTGCCCGAGGAGTTCATGGGGGACGTGATGGGCGATTTGTCCTCCAAGCGCGGGAAGATCCTCGGCATGGAGGCCGAGGGGCACTACCAGCGGATCAAGGCACTCGTGCCGCAATCGGAGATGTACAAGTACGCGACCCACCTTCGGGCGATCACGCAAGGGCGCGGCACGTACCGCATGAAGTTCGATCACTACGAGGAAGTGCCGCGCGACCAGGCCGACAAGATCGTGGCCGCCGCGCGAGCCGAGAAGGAAGCCGAAGCGCGCGCCTGAAAGGAGCACCATGTCGGGTCATTCCAAGTGGGCGACCATCAAGCGCAAGAAGGGCAAGACCGACCAGGAGCGCGGCAAGGTCTTCTCCCGGCTGATCAAGGAGGTCACGATCGCGGCGCGTCAGGGCGGTGGGCACCCTGACGCCAACGCGCGCCTCAGGACCGCGATCGAGACCGCGAAGGCGGCGAACATGCCGGCGGCCAACATCGAGCGCGCGATCCAGCGCGGCACCGGCGAGGCCGAGGGCGTGCACTACGAGGAGATCACCTACGAGGGCTACGGCCCGGGCGGGGTGGCGATGCTGATCGACGTCGCCACCGACAACCGCAATCGCACGGCGAGCGAGTTCCGCAACCTGTTCTCGAAGAACGGCGGCAACATGGCCGAGGCCGGCGCAGTGGGCTGGATGTTCGAGCCGAAGGGCGTGATCACCCTCGACATGGGCGAGCGTAGCGGGGACGAGATGATGGAGCTCGCCCTCGAGGCGGGCGCGGACGACGTCGACTTCGGGGTCGAGGGCACGGCCGAGATCACGACCTCGGTGCACGCGTTCGAGGGCGTGCGCAAGGCGCTGCTCGCAAAGGGACTGACGCTCGCCACCGCGGAGCTGTCGAAGGTCCCGACCAACACGATCGCGCTCGACGAGAAGACCGCGGCGAGCGTGCTCAAGCTCTACGAGGCGCTCGAGAGCCACGACGACGCGCAGAAGGTCTACGCCAATTTTCAGATCGCCGACGACGTCCTGAGCCGGCTCGCGCAATGATCGGAGGGCCGGCATGAAAGTCCTGGGGATCGATCCGGGGAGCCGCCGTACCGGCTACGGGATCATCGAGGTGTGCGGCCGCGAGACGCGCGCGATCGCGTTCGGCGTGCTGCCGGGACTGGGCGACTCGATGCCCGCGCGGCTGCTCTCGATCGGCAACGGCCTCGACCGTGTGCTCGACCTGCATGCGCCCGACCTGGTGAGCGTCGAGCAGGCGTTTCACGCGAAGAACCCGCGCTCGACGCTGATCCTGGGGCAGGTGCGCGGCCTCGCGCTCTGGCTGGCCGCGCGCCGCGGCCTGCCCGTGCACGAGTACGCCCCGCGCGCCGTCAAATTGTCGGTCACCGGGCAAGGCGGTGCGGGCAAGCCCCAGGTCGCGGCCATGGTGCAGCGGCTGCTCGCGCTCGATGCGCGTCCCGTCGCCGATGCCGCCGATGCGCTCGCGATCGCGCTGTGCTGCGTGCGCCGCGCCGGCGTGGAGACGCTCGCGCCGCGCGCCCGGGGGCGCACCGCGATCGCGCTCGACGGCAGCGTGATCGACCTCGCGCGCGCGTTCGCCCCGATCCGCCGCAGGGCGCGATGATCGCGCGGCTCGCAGGCACGCTGATCGAGAAGTCGGCGACCGCCTCGGTCGTGGACGTCGCGGGAGTCGGCTACGCGCTCCTGCACTCGCTCCACACGTTCGAGGACCTGCCGGCCGCCGGCGCCCCGGTGACGCTCGTGACCTACTTGCACGTGCGCGAGGACGCGCTCCAGCTCTACGGCTTCTCGACCGCCATGGAGCGCCGCGTGTTCGAGCTCCTGCTCGGCGTCTCGGGGGTGGGGCCGAAGGTCGCGCTCGCCGTGCTCTCGGGGCTCGCGCCGCCGTCGTTCGCGCGCGCGATCGTGGACGAGAACGTGGCCGCGCTCACGCGCATCGCCGGCGTCGGGCGGAAGACCGCCGAGCGGATCGTGATCGACCTGCGCGACAAGCTCGGTCCGGCCGGGCTCGTGCCCGCGCCCGCCTCCGCCGAGCCCGAGGCCGGCCCCGCGGGCCGCGGCAAGGGTCGCGCGGGCGCCCTATCGGCGGCGGCCGCGCCGCTGCCCGGGCGGCTGCACGAGGACGCCCTGGGGGCGCTGATCGCGCTCGGGCTCACCCGGCCGGGCGCCCTCGAGGCGGTGCACAAGGCGCTCGAGCACGGCCCGGCTGACGGCGTCGAGGACCTCGTTCGGCGCGCGCTCGCGGCCCAGGCGCCGAAGCCGGGCGGCCGTCCGCGCGTGGGCGTGTAGGGTCCCCGCATGGCCCAGCCCACCGATCCGCCCCGCCCCGACGTGCCCGAGCGCCTGAGCGACCCCGCGCTGCACGAGGACGAGGTCCCGCTCGAGACCAGCCTGAGGCCGCTCTCGCTCGCCGACTTCGTCGGCCAGCCGAACGTGCGCGAGTCGCTCGGCGTGTTCCTGAGCGCCGCGCGCGAGCGGGGCGAGGCCGCCGACCACGTGCTGCTGGTCGGGCCGCCGGGGCTCGGCAAGACGACGCTCGCGGGAATCCTGGCGCACGAGCTCGGCGTCCAGGTCACGCACACCTCGGGCCCGGTGATCGAGCGGCCGGCCGACCTCGCGGGCCTCCTGACGAACCTCTCCGAGCGCGACGTCCTGTTCATCGACGAGATCCACCGCCTCAATCCGGTGGTCGAGGAGTACCTCTACCCGGCGATGGAGGACTTCGCGCTCGACATCCTGCTCGATCGCGGGCCGTCGGCGCGCTCGGTGCGGCTGTCGCTGCCGCGCTTCACGCTGGTCGGGGCGACCACGCGCGCCGGGCTGATCACCGCGCCCCTCCGGGCGCGCTTCGGGCTCACGCTTCGGCTCGATTACTACGAGGTCAAGGACCTCGAGCGCATCGTCCGGCGCTCGGCGAAGCTGCTCGGCGTCGACATCGACGAGGCCGGCGCGCACGAGCTGGCGCGGCGCTCGCGCGGCACGCCGCGGGTGGCGAACCGGCTGCTAAGGCGCGTGCGCGACTTCGCCCAGGTCAAGAACGAGGGGCGGCTCGACCAGCGGGCGGTGGCGGGCGCGCTCAAGCTGCTCGACGTCGACGAGCGCGGGCTCGACGACATGGATCGCCGCCTGCTCACGGCCTTGATCCAGAAGTACGACGGCGGTCCCGTGGGCCTCGGCACGCTCGCCGTCGTGGTCGGCGAGGAGGCCGACACGCTGGAGGACGTCTACGAGCCGTTCCTGATCATGGAGGGCTTCCTCAAGCGCACGCAGCGCGGACGCGTCGCCACGCCCCTGGCCTACACTCACCTCGGGCTGCCGGGCGCGCCCAGGTCGGAGCCGGGATCGCTGTTCTGAGGACGTCCGACTTCGAGTTCGATCTCCCGCCCGGGCTGATCGCGCAGCAGCCGCCTCCGCGGCGGGAAGACGCCCGCCTGATGACGCTCGATCGTCGCACCGGCGCCGTGACGATCGGGCGCTTCCCCGACCTCATCGATCACCTGCGTCCGAACGACGTGCTCGCGCTCAACGAGACGCGCGTGATCGCGGCGCGGTTGTTCGCGCGCCGCGCGGACACCGGCGGGCGCATCGAGCTGCTGCTGGTTCGCCCGGGCGAGGAGGGCGCGTGGTGGACAATGGCGCGTCCCGGCCGCTCCCTTACGCGCGGGCGCGCCGTCGAGGTGCTCGCGCACGACGGCGAGTCGGTTGCCGGCCGCCTCCTGGTGCGCGATGTCGGCGAGGGCCTGTACGCGCTCGCGTTCGACGGGGACTGGAGCGGGCTGCTCGCCGCCGCCGGCCACGTGCCGCTGCCGCCCTATATCCGCCGCCCCGACACCGAGCAGGACCGCGAGCGCTACCAGACCGTGTTCGCGCGCGTGCCGGGCGCGATCGCGGCGCCGACGGCCGGGCTGCATTTCACGCCCGAGCTGCTCGCGCGCGCGGAGGCGAAGGGCGTCCGGACGGCGCGCCTCGTGCTGCACGTGGGGCCGGGCACGTTCAAGCCGGTGACGGTCGAGGACCCGGCCGCGCACGTGCTCGACCCGGAGTTCTACGAGATCGGCAGGGAGGCGGCGGCGAGACTGCGCGAGGCGCGGGCGGCGGGCGGGCGCGTGATCGCGGTCGGCACGACCGTGACGCGCACGCTCGAGACCGGGGCCGCGCTCCGGACCGACGCGGAGCGGACGGCGGGGGAGGTGGTCGCGGCCGGCAGCGGGTGGACCGGCCGGCTGATCGTTCCGCCCTACACGTTCGGCGCGGTGGACGCGCTGGTGACGAACTTCCACCTGCCGCGCTCGTCGCTGCTGTTCCTCGTTTCCGCGCTGGCGGGGCGGGAGGCTGTGCTCGCGGCGTATCGGCGGGCGGTCGACGAGGGGTTCCGCTTCTACTCGTACGGGGACGCGATGTTCATCGCGTGAGCTAGAGCGGCAGGTTGCCGTGCTTCTTCTGCGGCAGGCTCTGGCGCTTGGTCGCGAGCATGGCGAGCGCGGCGATCAGCTTCGGGCGCGTGTCCAGCGGATCGATCACGTCGTCGAGGTAGCCGAGCGCGGCCGCCGCCCAGGGGCTCGCGAACTTCGCGTTGTACTCGTCGATCAGGACCTTGCGCTCGGCAGCCGGGTCCTTGGCCTTCGCGATCCGCTCCTTGTGGATCACGTTGACCGCGCCCTCGGCGCCCATGACCGCGAGCTCGGCGGTGGGCCACGCCACGTTCCAGTCTGCGCGGATGTGCTTGCTGCTCATGACGTCGTAGGCACCGCCGTAGGCTTTGCGCACGACCACCGTGAGCTTGGGCACGGTGGCCTCGCAGTAGGCGTAGAGCAGCTTCGCGCCGTGGCGGATGATGCCCCCGTGCTCCTGGTCGGTGCCAGGCAGGAAGCCGGGCACGTCCTCGAAGGTCACAAGCGGGATGTTGAAGCAGTCGCAGAAGCGCACGAATCGCGCGGCCTTGACCGAGGCGTTGATGTCGAGCACGCCCGCGAGCACGTTCGGCTGGTTGCCGACGATCCCGACCGGTCGGCCGCCCAGGCGCGCGAATCCGACGACGATGTTCTTCGCGTAGTGCGCGTGCGCCTCGAAGAAGTCGCCATGGTCGACGACCTTCCGGACGAGATCCTTCATGTCGTACGGCCGGTTCGCCTGGTCGGGCACGATCGTCGCCAGCCCGGCATCGCGGCGGTCCACCGGATCGTCGGTCGGGCCGAGCGGCGGGTCCTCGAGGTTGTTGAGCGGCAGGAACGAGAGCAGCCGCTTGACCTGCGCCAGGCACTCCGCGTCGTCGACCGCCGCGAAGTGGGCGACCCCACTCTTGGCGTTGTGGGTCATCGCGCCGCCGAGATCCTCCATGGTGACGTCTTCGTGCGTCACCGTGCGGATGACGTCGGGCCCGGTGACGAACATGTGGCTCGTGCCCTGCACCATGAACGTGAAGTCGGTGATCGCAGGTGAATACACCGCTCCTCCGGCACACGGGCCCATGATCGCCGAGATCTGCGGCACCACCCCCGAGGCGAGCGTGTTGCGCAGGAAGATGTCCGCGTAGCCGCCGAGCGAGGCGACGCCCTCCTGGATGCGTGCGCCCCCCGAGTCGTTGAGCCCGACCACCGGCGCGCCGTTCTGAAGCGCGAGGTCCATGACCTGGCAGATCTTCTTGGCGTTGGCCTCGCTCATGGTGCCGCCGAACACCGTGAAGTCCTGCGCGAACACGTACACCGGGCGGCCGTCGACCGCGCCCCAGCCCGCAACCACGCCGTCGCCCACGATCCGGCGGTCCGCGATCGCCGGGTCATCGCTGCGGTGGGTGACGAACACGCCGAGTTCCTGGAACGATCCCGGGTCGAGCAGGAGCTGCAGGCGCTCGCGGGCCGACAGGCGGCCCTGGGCGTGGAGTTTCGCGACCCGTTCGGCGCCGCCACCGGCAACGGATTCGGCGCGACGGCGTTCGAGTTCGGCGTGGCGGGATTCGCGCGTCAATGCAACCTCCGGGATGGGGGATCGGTCGCCGGGATGCTAGGGAGGCGGCGCGGGCGGGTCAAGGCTTGTTGCACGGGCTTGAGCATGTGCCCTGCGAGCCCTATGCTGCGCCCGAGCCGCGGACCGCGGCGCTGCTCTTCCGATCCACGCCCAGCCGGAGGTTCGATCCGTGTCCAACGTCGACGCCGCTCCCCGCACCTACCAGTACCTCACGCTCGAGCGCCAGGACGCCGTGTGCGTGCTCACGCTCGCGCGCCCGGAGAAGCTGAACGCGCTCAACCAGGCGCTCCTCGCGGAGCTGGATCACGCCGTCGACGCGCTGCGCGCCGACGCGACGCTCAGGGTGATCATCGTCACCGGCGCCGGCGAGAAGGCATTCGTCGCGGGCGCCGACATCGGCGAGCTGGCGGTGCTCGACACGCGCGGCGCCGAGGCGGCGTCGGCGTTCGGTTCGCGCGTGTTCCGCAAGCTCGAGACCGGGCCGCAGGCGGTGATCGCCGCAGTCAACGGCTTCGCGCTCGGAGGTGGCTGCGAGCTGGCGCTCGCGTGTCACATCCGCCTCGCGTCCGAGAACGCGAAGTTCGGGCTCCCCGAGGTCGGCCTCGGCATCATCCCCGGCTACGGCGGCACGCAGCGGCTGCCGCGCCTGGTCGGCCTCGGCCTGGCGAGCGAGCTGATCGCGACCGGCCGCATGGTCGACGCCGCCGAGGCCCTGCGCATCGGCCTCGTCAATCGCGTCGTGCCCCAGGCGGAACTGCTGGACGAGGCGCGCAAGATGGCGGGCGTGATCGCGGCGAACGCGCCGCTCGCGGTCGCCGCCGCGCTCGAGGCGGCGCGCCGCAGCCTGGACGTCGACCTCGACCAGGGCCTGCGCTTCGAGAGCACGCTGTTCGGCATCCTGGGCTCGACCAAGGACATGCACGACGGGCTCTCGGCGTTCGTCGAGAAGCAAAAGGCGAAGTTCGAGGGGCGCTGATCGCGCCCCGCTGCGCATGACGCCCGACGCGCTCCTGCTCTCGCTCGGACTGCTGGTCGTCGCGTTCCTGTATGCCTCCGTCGGGCACGGCGGTGCCTCGGGCTACCTCGCCGTGATGGCGCTCGCGGGCATCGCGCCGGCGGCCATGAAGCCCAGCGCGCTCGTGCTGAACCTCGTCGTCGCCGGCATCGGCTCGGTGCAGTTCGCGCGCGCGGGCCACTTTCACTGGCGGACGTTCTGGCCGTTCGCGCTGGGCTCGATCCCGCTCGCGTTCCTCGGCGGGGCGCTCCACCTGCCGCCCGGGCCGTACAAGGCGCTGGTCGGCGCGATCCTCGTGTTCTCCGCGCTCCGGCTGCTGTTCACGGCGTCGAGCGCCGCCGAATCGGGCGCCCCGCTCGAGCGCGATCCTCCGCTCGCGCTCGCCCTGCCGCTCGGCGCCGTGCTCGGCTTCGTCGCCGGGCTGACCGGGGTCGGCGGCGGGATCTTCTTGAGCCCGCTCCTGCTGTTGACCGGATGGGCGCGCGCCCGGCGCACGGCGGCGGTCTCGGCCGTGTTCATCTTCGTGAACTCGCTCTCCGGGTTGCTCGGGCACGTCGCCTCGGTGGCCGCGATCCCGGGGTCGGTCGTGCTCTGGGCCCCGGTGGTCGCGCTCGGCGGAGTGCTCGGAGCCCGCCTCGGGAGTCGACGCCTTCCCGATGTTTCGATCCGGCGCCTGCTCGCGGTCGTGCTGGTGCTCGCGGGGGCGAAACTCGTGCTCGGTGGCTGACCCGTTCATCCTTCGGGAGGGAGCCTGTGCGATCCATCTTGCTGCTGGCGGCGATGTCGTTCATGAGCCTGGTCCCGGGGCCGCGCGCCGCATGCGCCGAGCCGATCGCAGCGATCCCCGACTCCGTGGGCCGGATCGCCCGGCCCGACAGCACGCATGGCTCCGGCAAGCTCGCGCTGCCGAGGCTCTCGGGGTACGTGCAGTTTCGCGAGACCGTGCAGAGTCGCGTCGGCGCGACCGCCACGCTGCCGCGCGCGCGCCTGAACGTCGATGGGCCGCTGCCGATGGGATTCTCGTACCGCGTCCTGGCCGAGTTCCAGTCCCATTCCGGCGGTTCGACGACCGCCGGCGCAGCCCTGCGCGATGCCTACATCAAGTGGGGCCACAAGGCATTCGCGCTCAGCGCCGGCCAGCTCACGACGCCGTTCTGCCGCGAGTGGTGGATGTCGCCCACGACGATCGAGACTGCCGAGCGCTCGATCGCGTCCGATGCGCTGGCGACCCACATCGACGTGGGCGTGATGGGGGAGTGGTCGCGGGGCGAGGCGTTCACGATCGCGGCCGGGGCGTTCAACGGCGAGGGTCAGAACGTCTTCGTCAACCGGGACTCGACGACGGTGTTGATCGCGCGCGTGACCGGACGCCCCGTCACGCCGCTCACGGTCGGAGGCTCGGTCGCGACGTTCGGTTCCGACAGCACGCGCTACGGCATCGAGCTCAACTTGGACGCGCGCCCCGTCCTGCTGCGTGGGGAGTTCCTCGGTCAGAAGCGCGCGGGGATCGACTCCCGCGACGAGGGCTGGTACGCGCTGCTGGTCGTGCGCGTGCTCCCGGCCCTGGGCCTGGTCGGACGCCAGGAAGAACTGCACCGGCCGACGTACGCCCCCGAGGGCGCACTCGAGCGCGGGACGACCGTGGGACTGCTCTCGGACTTCGGGGGCGGGCACCTGCGGGCGATCCTCGATTACACGAGTCACCGCGCCGGCATCGTACCCGCGCGCACGAAGTCGGTGATCGCGCAGTTGCAGGCGAGGTTCTTCTGAGTTTCAGTTCGCCCCGGAGGTCGCTCGATGATTCTCGATGACCCGATCTTGAAGCTTCTGCTGTCCACGCTGCTCGGCGCCGTGATCGGCTGGGAGCGCTTTGTCGACCACAAGCCCGCCGGCCTGCGCACGCACACGCTGGTGTGCCTCGGGTCGACGGTGTTCGTGGTCGTGGGCGAGCGGGCCCTGACGGGGGCCGCGGGGAATGCCTCGGACCTGACCCGCGTGATGCAGGGTGTGATCACGGGCATTGGTTTCCTCGGCGCGGGCTCGATCATCCAGTCGGGGGGATCGGTGCGCGGACTCACGACCGCGGCCACGGTCTGGCTCGTGGCGGCGATCGGTCTCGCGGTCGGCGTCGGGGACGCCGCGGTCGCGGCTGCCGTGACCGGGATCGCGCTCGTGGTGCTGCGCGGATTCCGCTGGATCGAGGGGGCGTGGCGCGAGCGGCACCCCTCGCGCCACGCGCGCGCGGGTCGCGAGCGCGACCCCAGCTAGGCGGGAACCGCCGTCTTCTCGAGCGCGGCGCACACGAGGTCGCCCGTCGCGTCCGTGGCGAGCGCGCCGGTCGTGAGCGAGGGGATCTGCTTCGTGCGCAGCAGTTCGCCGAGGGTGGCGTCGATGCGCTGCGCCGCGCGCGTCTCCCCGACGTAATCGAGCATCATCTGCACGGCGGCGATCGTCGCGACCGGCGAGCTGACGTTCTTGCCCGCGTACTTCGGCGCCGAGCCATGAATCGGCTCGAACATCGAGACCTGGCCCGGGTGGATGTTCCCCGACGCGGCGGCGCCCATGCCGCCCTGCACCATCGCGCCCAGGTCGGTGATGATGTCGCCGAACATGTTCGACACCACGGCGACGTCGAACCACTCCGGGTTCTTGACCATCCACATGCAGGCCGCGTCGATGTACGCGTGGTCGCGCGCGATGTCCGGGTACTCGGCGCCGACCTCCTCGAACGTGCGGGTCCACAGGTCCATCGCGCGGATCGCGTTCGCCTTGTCGATCATCAGCAGCTTCTTCTGGCGGTTGCGCTTGCGCGCGAGCTCGAACGCGTAGCGGATCACGCGCTCGGTGCCCTTGCGCGTGAAGATCATCTCCTGGATCGCGACCTCGTCCGGCGTGCCCTTCTTGAAGATGCCGCCGATGCCGGTGTACAGGTCCTCGGTGTTCTCGCGCACGACGATCAGGTCGACGTCCTCGGGCGTCTTGTCCTTGAGCGGGCACAGGTGCTCGGCGTAGAGCTTGACCGGCCGGAGGTTGACGTAGAGGTCGAGCCCGAATCTCAGTCCCGAGATGATCGCGCGCTCGAGGAAGCCGACCTCGATCCTGGGATCGCCGATGGCGCCCAGCAGGATCGCGTTCATGCCCTTGACGTCGCCCAGCACCGAGGCGGGCAGCGTCTCCTTCGTCTTCAGGTAATGATCCGCGCCGAACGGATACCGGGTGGTCTCGTACGTGAAGCCTTCGAGCCTGGCGACGCGCTCCAAGACCTTCAAGCCTTCGGCGACGACCTCGGGACCGATCCCGTCGCCGGGCAGCACTGCGAACGCATAATGACGCTGGGCCATGGGAGCGCTTTCGGG